>JANQMF010000120.1 GCA_028280225.1 Pseudomonadales bacterium
GCGCCGGCCATAATGTCGTCCAACTGATCAGAGGATAGCGTTTCAAATTCCATCAACGCATCAGCCATCATGTGCAACTTGTCTTCGTTTTCCTTCAGCACACGGCTGGCTTCAGAATAACACTCATCAACAATCAGCCGCACTTCCTCATCAATAGCACGGGCAGTATCCGGAGAATGTGACTTTGGTTTGGCACCTGCGGACATGCCCAAAAAGACTTCGCCGTCATCGTCGTCGTACAGCAACGGGCCCATGCGCTCAGACAATCCCCATTTGGTGACCATGTTTCGCGCCAATTGGGTGGCACGTTCAATATCGTTGGACGCACCGGTGGTGACAAATTCCGGCCCAAGAATCATCTCCTCGGCAATGCGTCCGCCGAACAAGCTGCATATCTGCGAGCGAATCGCCTGGCGGTTGAGGGAATACCGATCTTCTTCCGGCAGAAACATGGTCACACCCAGGGCACGGCCCCTGGGGATAATGGTAACCTTGTAAACCGGGTCGTGATCCGGCATGAGCCGGCCGATAATGGCATGACCCGCCTCATGATAAGCGGTGTTGCGCTTCTCTTTTTCGGACATCACCATGGATTTTCGTTCCGCACCCATCATGATTTTGTCTTTGGCATTGTCGAACTCTTCCATTTCAACCAGCCGCTTGTTGCCCCGGGCTGCAAACAGCGCCGCTTCGTTGACCAGGTTTTCCAGATCCGCACCCGAAAATCCCGGGGTTCCCCGGGCAATAATGGCGGCATCCACATCGTCCGCCAGCGGCACTTTACGCATATGCACCTTAAGTATCTGCTCGCGCCCGCGAATATCCGGCAAGCCAACCACCACCTGGCGGTCGAACCGGCCGGGACGCAGCAACGCAGGATCCAGCACATCAGGACGGTTGGTTGCGGCAATCACAATAATCCCGTCATTGGCCTCAAAGCCATCCATTTCGACCAACAACTGGTTTAAGGTTTGTTCACGTTCATCGTGACCGCCCCCCAAGCCCGCGCCACGATGCCGGCCCACCGCATCAATTTCGTCAATAAAAATGATGCAAGGGGATTGTTTCTTGGCCTGTTCGAACATGTCGCGAACCCGGCTGGCCCCAACGCCAACAAACATTTCCACAAAGTCCGACCCGGAAATGGAGAAAAAGGGCACTTTAGCTTCGCCGGCAATTGCCTTGGCCAACAGTGTTTTACCTGTGCCGGGCTGGCCAACCATCAATATACCCCGGGGGATATGCCCACCCAGGCGTTGAAATTTACCCGGGTCACGCAAAAATTCGACCAGCTCCTGGACCTCTTCCTTGGCTTCGTCAACCCCGGCCACATCCGCAAAGGTGGTTTTGATCTGGTCTTCCGAGAGCAGCCGGGCTTTGCTGCGGCCAAACGCCATGGGGCCACCGCGGCCGCTGCCACCCCCCTGCATTTGCCGCATAAACAACATAAATACAGCAATGATGATGAGGATGGGGAAGCTGGCAATCAGCAGCTGCTTCCAGAAGCTTTGTTCCTCAGCTTTCTCAAAATTGGTTTTCACATCATTGTCGATCAGCTCGTTCAACAACTTCTGATCATATTCCGGCCAGGTGATGGTGACTTGCTCACCACTGGTGGTCTGGGCAGTGATGGTGTCCCCCTGAATATCCACCTCACGAATTTGACGATTGTGAACCGCCTTGACAAATTCCGAGTACGCCATGGCTTCCGGCTGGGGTGACGGGTTGAAATTATTGAACACCGTCAGCAACACAGCGGCGATGATCAACCACAGTAGTAAATTTTTTCCCATATCCGACAAGGGTTCTTACCTCTTCGCTAGGGTCTGCAGCCTTCTTTCCTTCTATCAGCGCTCAGCTATCTATCAGCCTGTCAGCGCCCAGCCAGCTCTCAATGCTCTGCCAACGCTTTGCGCCGGTTTCCAGGTCTATTGCTGCAAACCTGTTTTTGAATTATCTTTTTTGACAACGGCTTGTCCCGGCAGTTGTCCATTTATGAATATTGGCCCTTATCATTAACTCTTTTGAAGGGCCGCTGATCCAATTCCGCCGGGGAGGCTCAATTATCTGGATTCCACCCGGTCAATTTCCCTGATCTTGTGGGAAATTCGTATGTTTTTTCGCCTAATCGCCCGGTTTTAACCAAAAACTCCGGTATTTTGGCCCCAGTACCAAATTATAGCCCCCAAGATTACACTATTTTGGACAACTGCGGGTTTTACCGCCTCTCAAACTCAACCTTGAGGGGGGCGATCATACCCCTGTGCCACCACAAAAACCTCTCGGGATTCCGGGCGGGAAGCCTTCGGTTTTGTCATGGTCACCTTCTTAAATGCCTTGCGCCGGGCCTGTACCCAGTCATCCAGACCTTCACCCTGGAAGGCCTTAATGGCCAGGTGACCTCCCCGGCGCAGCCACATTTCACACGCAGACCAGGCGATGTCCGCCAGATCCATGGCCCGGGCCTGATCCACCGTCCGTATCCCGGATATATTGGGGGCCATATCCGATAAAACAAGGTCAAATTGGCTTCCGGCCAGGAGTTGGTCAATTTCGGCATCCACTTCAGGGTGCCCCGCTTCACCAGCAATAACGTGGGTGGCGGCCCCGGCGGTAATCGGCAATGGGTCCACCGCCACCAACATGCCTTTAGAAACTTTATCCTGCAGATAGTTCGTCCAGCCACCCGGCGCGGCACCCAACTCCAGCACCCGGGCATTGCCGCGCAGCAGTTTAAATCGCTGATCAATCTGTACCAGCTTGTAATGGGCGCGGGATACCTGGCCCTTGTCCTGGGCCTGCCGGACAAAATAATCCCGCTGTTGCCGCTGCAACCACCGGTTACTGGACTTGCTGCGCTTACTCTTACCTGCCATAACCGATTAGAATACACCAATGAATATGACCAGCCGGGAAAAAAAGTCCCTCCGCCAAATTGCCCACCACCTTAGTGCCGTAGTCACGGTCTCGGAACAGGGCCTGTCCGAAGGTGTGGTCAACGAAACCGAGCGTGCCCTGAGCGATCACGAGTTGATCAAGGTACGCCTGTCTTTGCTGGACCGCACCGATCGCAACCAAATTGCCCGGGACCTGGCCGCCGCATGTGATGCCGTGGTGGTGCAAACCATCGGCAAGGTCACGGTTTTATTCCGCAAAAACCCCAAGGCGGACCCCCGGTTATCGAATATCAGCCGCTATTCTTAGTTCCACCGTTTCTTGGTTACGCCGTTTGATCCGGCCGGTTTGATTGGCTCAGGCGGCCTGCAGCACCCGCAAACCCAACACGCCGCTGGGTTTAAGCATTTGCCGTTCGTTCATCAGGTACCGCACCAGGGTATCCTGACCGGCTTTTTTTGCCGAACCCAGCAGGGTTAGGTTGATGATGTCACGCTGGGCGTGACTGCCGCCAAAACGATGGGCAACATCTCTGACCTGACCAAATAACTGGGCAGCATCTGCAAAACGTCCCGCCCCATACGCCTGTACCCCCTGGACCAGGGGCAAACCGACCGCCTGGCTCATTTCGACATTCGCTGGGTTATCCGCTCCGGCGTAGTGGCGTAGATGTTCCGCAAGGGACTCGATTCGAGCACCATCATTCACCGCGCAGAAGGCCAGCGCCGCATGAAAATCATTAAACGCATAATAACCGGCTTCAGCATCCAGTTTTGCCGCCCACAGATCCGCCAGTGGCTTAAACCGGTCACCCACATCCAGGCCCAACAACTTCAAGCGCCACAACAGTGCGGTGGCGTCCAACAGTGCCAGGGTTATCTCACCCCCACCAACAATGGACTGATCGTAGATCTCCAGGACCCGCTGGTCTTCTTCCTGTTCTAAGTACAATAGACAAAGGTGCCACCAATTATGATAAGCAAAACCGTTATCCCCGGCCCAATCTGCCTCCCGCTCCTGCAAGAAACGGATGCCTTCCTGACTTCGGCCCATCATTTCCATCACATGCGTGACCGCATGGACCGACCAGGGGTCTACCGGCTGAATGGCCAGGGCCTGCCTAGCCACCTCTTCAGCCTGAGCATATTGGTTACACTCCTCCAGGCCAAAGGCATACATGCCCAACACGTAGGAATAGCCGGGGGTATCCGGGCTCCAATCCGGCAGCACCCGCGCCGGCCGGTTGCGCAGGTTTTGCGCATCACCGCGGAAAAAATCCAACAGGTGCCCTGTCTGTAACGCCAGCACGTCCCGCGGATAAGCCTGCAGCACCGCATCCAGCGCCCGCCCGGCCACCTCCCAACGCCCGCCGACCAAATGGCGTACCGCGTGAAATAACATTTGTTCACGTTCGTTTGCTGTATCCAGCAGAGCTTCAGCGTTAGCTACGCTGTCCTGGGCGGGTGCCAGAAAGCGTTGTTCCGAACTGAGGTAGAAGGCAATGGCCCTGAACAAATGTGCAGCCATGAATTCAGGTTCTTCAGCAAGGATTTTATTCAGCTGAGAAACCGGCTCGCCGACAAAGGTTTGAAAACTTACCAGCGCACCTTCGTAGGCTGACAACAAATCAGCATTTTCAATGGAAACCGGCGTGTTGCGAACGTCCAACAATAAACCTAACCGTGTTTCACGGAATCGATTTCGTACTCGTGGTCGCCACCCGGAGTTTGCACCACAACCGCATCACCCACCTGTTTGCCGATCAAGGCACGGGCAATTGGCGACATGACGGAGAGTTTGCCTTCTTTGAGATCCGCCTCGTCCTCACCCACTATTTGATAAGTGGTTTCTTCATCACTTTCAACATCCAGCAGGGTCACCGTCACACCAAAGATGACTTTGTTTCCTTCCGGGATTTTTGAAATATCGATAACCTGGGCATCGGCTAACTTGCCCTCTATCTCCTGGATGCGGCCTTCGTTAAAACCTTGTTGTTCCCGGGCCGCGTGGTACTCAGCGTTTTCTTTTAAATCCCCGTGCGCCCGGGCTTCCGCAATGGCTTCCGTAATTTGCGGCCGCAACACACTTTTACGGTTGGCAAGCTCCTCGCGCAGAGCCTCCTCACCCTGAATTGTCATTGGAATAGGCATGCTTAGAGTTTAAAGCTCGGCGTGCAGATCTTGCAACCTGCGCACCCGGTCACCCAAACCTTCTTGAATGGCAATGGCTATGGCCGCACCGCCAGCCAGAGTGGTGGTATAACAAACCTTTTTCTGCAACGCCAGACGGCGGATCACCGCCGAATCGGCAATGGATTGACGGCCCTCGGTGGTATTGACAATCAGATCAATCTGCTCGTTCTTCATCATGTCAGCAACATCCGGCCGCCCTTCATTCACCTTGGCGATAACCGCACATTCGACCTCCGCCGCCGCCAACACCCGTTGGGTACCCGGGGTGGCCACCAGCTCAAAACCCAGGTCCGCCAGGGCCCGGGCCACATCTCCAACCCCTTCCTTGTCCGAATCTTTGACACTGATAAAAACCCGGCCGCTGGTCGGCAGCACTTCACCCGCACCCAGGGAGGCTTTGGCAAAAGCTTCACCAAAGGTAGCGCCCACACCCATAACCTCGCCGGTGGATTTCATCTCCGGGCCCAGAATGGGGTCTACCCCGGGGAATTTGTTAAACGGAAAGACCGACTCTTTAACGTTAAAGTAACGGGGGATCACCTCTTCGGTAAACTGTTGATCAGCCAGACTTACCCCAGCCATGCAACGCGCCGCCACCTTGGCCAGTGAGGTACCGATACACTTTGAGACAAAGGGTACGGTGCGGGAAGCACGGGGATTAACCTCCAGGACAAAAACGTCCCGGCCCTGAACTGCCATTTGCACGTTCATCAGCCCCACAACCTGCAGCTCCAAAGCAATGGCTTTAACTTGCTCGCGAATCATGTCCTGTACTTCAACATCCAGGTTATACGGCGGCAGGGAACAGGCGGAATCGCCGGAGTGTACACCCGCCTGCTCGATGTGCTGCATGATGGCGCCTATCACCACCTGTTGGCCGTCAGAGACCGCATCAACATCCACCTCAAGGGCCTGATCCAGAAAACGGTCCAACAGCACCGGTGAATCGTTGGAGACATCCACCGCGTTCTGCATATACTGGTTCAGCTCATCATCGTTATAGACAATCTCCATCGCCCGCCCGCCCAGCACATAGGACGGCCGCACAACAATGGGATAACCAATGTCACCGGCGCGCTCCACACCCTGGACCGCACTGCTGGCCACCCGGTTGTCCGGCTGGCGCAGGGCCAGTTTTTCCACCAACTGCTGAAATCTCTCCCGGTCTTCCGCCCGGTCAATGGCATCCGGGCTGGTACCGATAATGGGCACCCCTGCCGCTTCCAGATCGTTAACCAGTTTAAGCGGCGTCTGCCCGCCAAACTGCACAATAACACCCGCCGGTTGTTCAACGTCAACAATGGCCAGCACATCTTCCAGAGTCACCGGCTCAAAATACAGCCGGTCGGAAGTGTCATAGTCCGTTGAAACGGTCTCCGGATTACAGTTGACCATAATGGTTTCGTAACCGTCTTCGCGCATGGCCAGGGCCGCGTGTACACAACAGTAGTCGAACTCGATCCCCTGGCCAATCCGGTTAGGACCGCCGCCGAGCACCATGATTTTTTGTCGGTCGCTGGGTTCGGACTCACACTCTTCTTCATACGTGGAGTACATATAAGCGCTGGTTGCGGGAAATTCCGCTGCACAGGTATCCACCCGCCGGTATACCGGCCGTATACCCAGGGCCTGACGCAGACTGCGCACCTGAGCTTCGTCGGTTGCGAGCAGCGCAGCCAGACGTGCGTCGCTGAATCCTTTGCGTTTCAGCAGATACCAGTCCTGTTTGCTCAGCGCTTCCGCCGCCTGATTAGTCAGGCTGGTTTCGGTCTGGATGAGGTCCTCTATTTCCGCTAGAAACCAATGATCAATCCACGTGATGTCAAAAATTTCATCACGGGACAGACCCTGGCGAAAGGCATCCGCCACGTACCACAAGCGCAAGGCACCCGGATTACCCAACACACGCTTTAAGGTGGCCTGCCATTCCGGATCATCAGCGTCCAGGACCGGATCAAATCCGGTCATGCCGGTCTCCAGGCCACGCAGAGCTTTTTGCAGGGATTCCTGAAAAGTCCGGCCAATGGCCATAACTTCACCAACGGATTTCATTTGCGTCGTCAGGCGGGGGTCCGCCTGGACAAATTTTTCGAAGGTAAAGCGTGGTATTTTGGTGACCACGTAATCGATGCTGGGCTCAAATGAAGCTGGGGTTACTCCCCCGGTAATGTCATTGCCCAGTTCATCAAGGGTATACCCCACCGCCAGTTTGGCCGCCACCTTGGCAATGGGAAAGCCGGTGGCCTTGGAAGCCAGGGCGGAGGAGCGGGATACCCGCGGGTTCATTTCAATCACCACAATCCGCCCGTCCTCCGGGTTAATGGCAAATTGAACGTTTGAACCTCCGGTATCCACGCCAATCTCTCTTAACACGGCAATGGAGGCGTTGCGCAGCAGCTGATATTCCTTGTCGGTCAGTGTTTGCGCCGGGGCTACGGTGATGCTGTCACCGGTGTGTACCCCCATGGGGTCAAGATTCTCGATGGAGCAGACGATAATGCAGTTGTCCCGCCGATCACGGACCACTTCCATTTCAAACTCTTTCCAGCCCACCAGGGATTCGTCAATCAAAAGCTCGCTGGTGGGCGAAAGATCCAGCCCACGTGTGCATATTTCGACAAACTCTTCCTGGTTGTAGGCAATGCCGCCACCGCTGCCCCCCATGGTAAAGGAAGGGCGAATCACACAGGGAAAACCAAGCTGGCTTTGCACCTGCAACGCTTCCTCCATGCTGTGGGCTATGGCGGACCTGGGCGTGCCCAGACCAATACGCTTCATGGCCCGGTCAAAACGTTCCCGGTCTTCAGCCTTATCGATGGCGTCCTGGGTGGCACCAATCAGCTCAACACCGTGGGCCTCCAACACACCTTCCCGGACCAGGTCCAGCGCACAATTTAAGGCCGTTTGGCCACCCATGGTCGGCAGCAGGGCATCCGGTTTTTCCTGAGCAATAATTTTGGCCACGCTGGTCCATTCCACGGGTTCCACATAGGTAGCATCCGCCATGGCGGGGTCGGTCATGATGGTTGCGGGATTGGAGTTGACCAGAATGACCCGAAAACCCTCTTCTTTCAGCGCTTTGCAGGCTTGTGCACCGGAATAGTCAAACTCACAGGCC
>JANQMF010000124.1 GCA_028280225.1 Pseudomonadales bacterium
GTCCCGCTTCCAATAAACACTGCCGGGCGGTATTCATGGATGCGCTACCCATCTGAATGGCTGCCCCCATAATCACGTCTTCCACTTCGCCGCCTTCAATGCCGGCGCGTGCCACCGCATGTTTAATCACATGAGCACCCAGGGCCTGGCTGGGGGTGTTGTTAAATGCCCCCCGATAAGCTTTGCCGATTGGGGTTCTGGCCGTGGATACAATCACCGCTTCGCGCACATTCATCTCCTTAAGAGCAAAAATTTGGTGCGCAGGGTACCATACGCGCGCGCATGGACCATAATGCGCACTTTTTGCGGAAAAACTGAGGAGCACAATGCAAGTTAGCGAAGCGGTAAAGGCTAGAAAATCCATCCGATCATTTTTGGACACTGAAGTTCCGGACGCCACCTTACGTGATCTGCTCACCCTTGCGGCACGAGCACCCTCCGGGGGTAACCTGCAACCCTGGCGTATATATGTGATTAACGGCCCGCGTATGCCCGAGTTTTTGACCTATCTGGCTGCTACAGAACGTCAAAAGGCACCTTCTTACCCCATTTACCCTGAAAACCTGAAGTCCCCTTACCGCGATTCCCGCTTTAAGGTGGGTGAAGATATGTACGCCCTGCTGGGTATTCCCCGAGAAGACAAAGCGGCACGTTTAGCCCACCTGGCCAGAAACTACGAGTTTTTTGGTGCCCCGGCGGGGTTATTCTGTTTTGTCGACAAACAAATGGGCCCACCCCAGTGGTCGGACCTGGGCATGTTCCTGCAAACCTTTATGCTGCTGGCCCAGGAGGCGGGCTTTGGTACCTGTGCCCAGGAAGCTTGGGCCATGCGTTCAGAGGCCGTAAGCAAGTACGTTGGCGCGGATCCGGAACATATGCTCTTCTGCGGCATGGCTGTTGGCGTGGTCAATCAACAAGCACCGGTCAATACCCTGGTTTCCGACCGCGAACCTCTGGATAACTGGGCAACCTTTGTCTAAATTGCATGCCCCGCTTGCCGTAAGACAACAGTTAGTTCAAGATACCCTCAACCTGTGGTAGCGTACTCACAGGCAGGCGGAGCATAACAGAACGCAACAGCGCAATTGAAAAATAGGCCAATAAGAAATAGGTCAGTAAGAAAGGTCAATAAGAAAGCCCAATAGAGCGGACCGGGAAATAGAGCAGACCGAGACATAAACAAAGCTGTAGTTGTGGATCGCGAATTTAAGGACGAACTCAAGCGACTAACTAAATCAGAGATGAAGCATGGATAGATCTATCTCCCCAACAACCTTACTGCATACATTCAGGCATAACTTGCACTGTAATGTGATTAACGAAGACTTTGTGATCGATGTGGCACCTCCGTTGGAGGACACTTCCACACCCCTTCCCGTGGTCTATGTACTGGACGGCAATCTGATGTTTCCCATGGTTCTGGGCACCGTGCGCCTGTTACAGCAGTCCAAGGAACTGCCCCCCTTTATCCTTGTGGGGGTGGGATACGCCAACGAAACACAAGTCATGTCCTTGCGCACCCGGGATCTAACCCCAACCCATGATCCCAATTACTACAGTCTGGCTGAACGGGAAGGTTTCACCTTACCCGCTGACATCAAACCCGGTGGGGCTGACAGCTTTCTGCAATTCCTCTTAGACCAGGTAATGCCACTGGTGCAGGGCGCTTATCCCACCCAGGCGGACAGTAATACGCTGATCGGTGACTCGTTAGGTGGCTTGTTTGCCCTGTATACCCTGTTCAATAAGCCGCAGGCCTTTCAACACTATCTGGTCGGCAGCCCTTCGCTGTGGTGGGATAGCGGGGTAATGTTCAAACAGGAAGCCGGCCTGGCCCAATCCCGCCACAAATTAGCCGCACGCTTGTTCATGTCGGTCGGCGGGCTGGAAGAGCCCGCTGAAGGACCCGGCAGTTGGGCCAAGATGGTCACCAATATGCACGCAATGGCCACCTTGTTATCTCCCGAGAAATATCCTTCGCTGCGCGTGACTACCCACGAATTCCCCGGGGAAACACACCTGTCGGTCATACCTGCAACCTTTAGCCGGGGGTTGCGGGAGATTTTTTCGGAGGATGGGTCTGATGAATTTTGCTGACCGGCGTTTGCCCGGCAACACAGAATAATCCCGCCATAATGGCGAGGTTTTTGACAAAATTCTGGGTCTCATGGGCACGCTGCAGACCCTCCTCCATATTCCAGAAGTTGTGCATATAGATACTGATGATCAGCGTTAGTCCCGCCAGCACAAAGGCGGTGAGCTGCGTTTTGTAGCCCACCAACAGGGCCAGGCCGCCGCCAATCTGCAACACGATGGTCACCAGCAACAGCGGTACCACAAAGGGGACCGAGTGAGCGGTCATGTACTCCAGGGTAGCCTCCCAACCGGTTATTTTGCTAATCCCGGGAATAATAAAGTACAACCCCAATAAACCCCGTCCGGCCAGATTGACGGCCCATCGGGCGCGGGTGAGATTTGTGACGTTTTCCATGCAGTCTGTCCTATTCACCTGCTCGTGCAACAAACCGGTCCAGGGCATTGGCGAATGCCTGTATCTCCTTTTTGCCGTAGGGATCCGGCCCGCCACCAACGGTACCACTGGCGCGTAATTCTTCCAGCATATCCCGGCGCTGCAGATGGTCTTTGATATTTTCCGCGGTATACAGTGTGCCCCGGGGATTAAGCGCTACCCCACCCGCGCCGACCACCTCATCAGCCAGCGGAATATCTGCGGTAACAACCAGATCACCGGGGAGCATGCGTCTGACAATTTCGTTATCCGCCACATCAAATCCTCCCGGTACCACAAGCGCCCGCACATAGGGGGATTTTGGGGTAGGCAGATACTGATTGGCCACCAGCGTTACTAACACCGCAACCCGGTCAGCCACACGAAACAACACCTCCTTTACCGCTCTGGGACAGGCGTCCGCATCCACCCAGATTTGCATCAGACCCTAGGCCGCGGAACGGATAGAGGCTGCCGCCTTACCGAATATCAGCGCACCGTCTTCCAAAGGCGCTTTGCGAATCAGCTTTTTATCCAAGGCGTAATTTTGCGTATTGCGCCAGGGATCCCTGTCCCCCTGCCTGGGGAAGAGATGCATTACCCGGACCATATACCCGGCGGAAAAATCTTCGATCCAGGGACGCGGCTGCATATTCTGATCCTCGTCACGCAAGCGTGGGGTGACCGTGTTGACACCAAGCTCATCCATTCGGTTGATGACACGGCAAGCATATTCCGCAGTCAAATCCGCACGCAGGGTCCATGACGCGTTAACGTAGCCAAAGGTTTGGATCAGGTTTGGAATGTCCGAGTACATCATCCCCTTATAGGTATAGGTGGCCGGGAAATCTACCGGCTGCCCATCGATACTGAACCGGGTACCACCCAGCAACTGCAAGTTTAAACCCGTTGCGGTCACAATAATGTCCGCCCTGAGCAGATCACCGTTGTTCAATAAAATGCCGTCTTCAGTGATCTGGTCTATGGTCTCGGTAACCACCTTGGTTTTTCCGCTGCGAATGGACTTAAACAGGTCTGCATTAGGAATCAGACACAATCGCTGATCCCAAGGGTTGTAACTGGGGGTAAAGTGTTTCTCCACATCAAAGTCCGGACCCAGGGCGTCTGCAACTCTTTTCAGGAGAAGCTTTTTGACCCGTTCCGGCTGGGTGCGGGTACGGTTGTATACATACTTCTGCAGTTGCACATTTTTAAATCGGGTCAGGCCATAAGCCCAGCGCTCGGGCAGCCACTTGCGCAACCAGTTGGCTAACTTGTCCTCATCCGGCCGGGATACCACATAGGTCGGGGAACGCTGCAGCATGGCGACCTGTGCGGCGGTTTGTGCCATGGACGGCACCAGGGTCATGGCGGTGGCGCCACTGCCGATAACCACCACGTCTTTCCCGGCATAGTCCAAATCTTCCGGCCAATGCTGAGGGTGCACCACTTTCCCCTCAAACCGCTCGATCCCTTTAAATTCCGGGGTATAACCCTCAGCGTAGTTGTAGTAGCCGCTGCACATTTGCAGAAACCGGCAACTGTAAACCTGCTGGGCGCCTTCGTGTTCAGCAATCACCGTCCAACGTTCATCCACACTTGACCACGCTGCGGATTTAACCTGATGGCCAAAACGGATTTTACCGGCAATATCGTGCTCGGCTGCGGTTTCATCCAGGTATTTTTTGATGGACGGTCCATCCGCAATCGCCTTGGCTTCTTTCCAGGGCTTAAAGTTATAACCCAGCGTGTGCATATCGCTGTCGGAGCGGATCCCGGGATATCTGAACAAATCCCAGGTCCCACCCAGAGCCTGGCGCCCTTCCAGGATGGCATAACTTTTCCGCGGACACTTTTCCTGCAAATGATAAGCGGCACCTATACCCGAAATACCGGCGCCGATGATCAAAACGTCAAAATCGTTCATACTTCACCCAGACAGCTATTTGTGGGAATTTTCGCTTTTTTTGCGACAAAAAGACATGTGCATTTTGTCTTGAAACGGAGACTGAATTATGGATAACCCAACGGCGCAGGCATTGCTTGAAAGAGTACAGAGGCTGGAAGATATTGAGGCAATTAAGCAGCTTAAGGCTCTGTACTGCGAGATTTGCGACGACGGCCACAACCCGGAACGGATCACGACAATCTTCACCGAGGAGGGTGTTTGGGAAGGCAAGGGTATCGGTACCGCAACCGGTCATGCTGAAATTAAAGCGCTTTTTGAGCGGTTTCAGCAGATGATGAGCTTTACCCAGCACATGACCATGAACCCAAGAATTCAAGTGGACGGCGACACCGCGGAAGGGACATGGTACTTTTTTGGACCATTCACTTTTCGGGAAAACAATCAGGCCAAGTGGCAAGCCACCCGTTACCACGAAAAATACCAGCGAATAAACGGTGAATGGAAAATCCGGCACCTGAAAATTGCCCCCCCGGGAATGAGTGTTGATTATCAGACCGGCTGGGGAGAATCCAGGTACAACTAGTTCGTGTCTAAAATACTTGTATTTGGTACACGAACCAGCCCGGGAAGGAGAGCAAAGTCCTGAACCACGCGCTATTTTATATGGGCGGCGGCGCCTTTGTCGGGCCGGTGCTGGGCGGTGTCTGGATAGACCCGCAACTGTTTTTTTGGCCGGTCTCGGCCATCTGTGTGTACTGGCTTTGCGCAAAACTGTCACGCCACGGATTGGTCCACCGCGTGGCCGCAATGGCCGCAGTAACCACGTTTGGGATGGCCAACATTTTTATGCTGGTGTCACTATTCCTGCAGGGGACCGGCTTTAACGAACAATTTTTCTTTCACCTGGAAGGCTCTACCGCGCGGATTGCCATTAGCGTTTATCCGGTCCATTCAGCCCTTGCGGTGGTCTGCCTTGTTCTTCCTGTTATCGGACTCGGCGAGCCGGGACAACAACAGATACCCCAACGTCTTTATGCCACTTCGGATGTGGGGCTGTTAGCCGTTGTCAGTCTGGCCCTTAACGCCCCATTACATGCCCTGCTAATGTATGGCGCAGCGGCGGCAGAACCCAAACAGGTTGCCTTGGTAGAAGCGGACAAACCCCGGATCGAGACCCATCGGCTGGACCAACCCAAAAACCTGGTGCTGATTTATGCGGAATCTCTGGAACAGGCATTCAGCGATCCCACCCTGTTCGGCACTAACCTGACCCCTAACCTCAGCCGTCTTGCCGGCCAATCCATGCACTTTACGGGCATGGAACAAGTGAGCCACACCGGTTGGACAATGGGGGGCATCATCGCCAGTCTTTGTGCACTCCCCATCGACAGCAAACTTGGGGTTAACAATATTCTAACGGGGATCGAAGCTCCGCTGCCCAACTCAACCTGCCTGGCGGATGTGCTGAGCGCCTACGACTATCAAACCACCTATATCGGCGGCGCGTCCAGCGAATTCGCCGGCAAAAAGAATTTTCTGGTCACCCACGGCTTTAACAAGGTGCTGGGGCGTAACGAACTGACGTCCCGGGTGCTCGTGGACTACCAGTCGGGTTGGGGATTATACGACGACTCCCTGCTGCGCATCGCAAAAGAGGAACTCGCCTCCTTCGACCGCCAAGTACCTTTCCTGCTGACCCTTCTGACCCTGGATACCCATGCTCCCGGATATGTTTCGGCGTCCTGCCACCTGGGCAGCGAGCCCAATCTTAAAGCCAAATTTGCCGACTCCAGCATCATCCCGGCCGTGCGCTGCTCTGATCACCTCCTTGCCGGATTTATTGAAGATATTCTGGCCGAGTATCCAAACACCCTGGTTGCCTTATTTTCCGACCACCTGGCCCATCAGAATGATGTGGCGTCAACCCTGAATGAAGTGCCAAAAAAGCAGAGGAAGCTGCGCTTTTTTGTCAGCGCCGACAACATCACACCCGGTACGATAACAAGGTTCGGCACACACTTTGACGTGATGCCCACGCTGATGGATTTAATGGGGATTGCCGCCTATACCCGCCACAACGCGGGACGATCCCTGATACAGGGCACAAGCGGCTGGCTGGAGTTGGGTGAACCGGACGAAATCATGCTCTCCGGCCAGGCCCTGGGTCTTGATCTGCAACTTCCCCCTGTTGTGCATTTTGAGCTCCAGGGTCCGTTTCTGCAGATTGGCGAAAGAAGAATCCAAGCCACCCATGCGGGGTTGCCGCTGAAAAAGTCCATTTACGCCATTGAATTCGACTCTTCCGGTGCGCTGCGTAAGATATTCAGCGCCCGGGATTTTGATCACTTTATGGCCAACCACCCTACGGGGTATGTGGTGGGTCTGTCCAACAACCGTCACTTTAATCAAATGTTTGCATCCGACGCGAAGGCAGCAACCATTTATTTCGCCGGGCAGTTGAACCCCGACAAACTGACCACCGGGGAGCTGTGGTGGCAGGCTTCGGTGAATACCAGTCAAGCCCGGTCACCAGATTAGTTTATTCGGATACCACCCGGCGGTCTCCTAACCCCGGGTGAGGGTCTGATCCGCAACCAGGGCATCCAGCTGCTTTTGCACCGCCTTTGCCCACCGGGGGTGAGTGAGAATCCAGAATTTATCCTGGGCAATGGCATCCGCCACCAGTTCCCCCACCTCGTCCGGCGGCATACCCTGTTCCAGGGTTGCCTGAATATTGCCGGCGAGTTTACCCGAGGTTTTGCCGTCCGCCTTAGGCTTGGTTTGACCGGGGCGATATGCCACGGAATGCCGGCTGATGTTGGTATTTATGGGTCCGGGACACAGAACCGACGCGGTCACCGGACTTTTCCTGGCCCGCAACTCCCGCTCCGTTGCCGCCATTAAGGCCACCACCCCGTGTTTGGCCACATTGTACGCCCCCATCATCTGGCTGGAGATCAGGCCCGCCATAGACGATGTGGCATTGATATGCCCTTCACCCTGGGCCTCGATCAGGGGCAGGAAAACGTGAACCCCATAGATAGGACCCCACAGGTCTACGTCAATAATCCACTTCCAGTCCGCCAGTTTCATGTTTCTGGCAGAAGTTGGAATACCCACACCGGCATTGCTGCAAAAAATATGCACCTCGCCAAACTCAGCCTGAGTAAGTTGGGCTAAAGCCTCAACTTCTTCGAGATTGGAAACATCACATGTCTGCCCAATAGCAGCCACACCAGCCCGGTTAAATTCATCCACCGCCTTACTCAGTGCTGGTTCATCAAGATCCGCAATTACCAGTTTCATGCCCCGCCGGGCAAAGGCACGGCACATGCCCAGGCCAATGCCGCTGGCACCGCCGGTAACTACCGCAACACGGCCGGAAAAATCTTTCATGACAATTCTCAGGTTGACAAAAGCGACCACTATCGCAGCCGCAAGCATACTTGGCAATTGCTTGCTGCTTGACCGTTACAACTGATGCGAACGTGCTTCACAGCCCTGCAAGCTATCCGTCCACACATATGTTAAGACATTATTTCTCAGGTGCTTTCCCATGGTTACGATCCAGGGCCTCGTCAAAAACCCATTTACCCTTTGCATCGCCAAAAATGCGGCCCAAATCACGCGTACCGCAAGCGCGTTAACACTGTGGTCCGGGGAGAACGGCCACCCCTTTTGTCTGCTCAACTTCAATGCATCCCACCAATTGGATGACGCCGTGCAAGATGTTGGGCTGCGTCAGAACAAAATTGAGACCATCCCGGGGTCTTTACTCAAACTGCTTATGCAGGACAACAAGCATCGCTTGCTGATCATTGATTGCCATGATTCGCAATCGGCTTTGGTCGAATCCCTGAACTCGATGTTTGATGATGATCCCTATCTACAGATCTCACCCAGGGAACGGAAAAACCTCCGTTTAGAAAAAGCAAAAGTTGTTCTACTGGTGACGGAACAAGATGTCGAAGAAGGCAAATTCTCTGAAGCTTTCTATTCCCGCTTGTCCCACGTCAAGCTTGATCAGAATGACTTCACAAAAACCAGTCCCAGTCAGAAATACTGGCCTGAAGAGATGTCTGCTTCCAAGCATAAACTTAAGCATGATGACGGTGTGAAGGTGGATTTAGGTTACGCCAATGACTGGCAAACACCTTTGTGGGGTCAGTTTGTTGCACAAAATGCGCAATGGCGGTTTCAACCAGGCCGACTGCGGGAAGTTACCAACAAAAGCAACAAGACCGGGATATGCGTTCTTTACAACACGCCATCACCACTGCCCAAGGATCTACGCTACTTTATAGACAGTGCAAAAGCACAGACCATGACCGTCTATGGAGAATCCCTTGATCTACGGCAGGTGACCTTCGTTAATGGGGGACACCTTGGAACTGCATCAATCCCTAAATCCAAACATTATCAGTACGAGGTCAATACCAAAAAAACCTATTTCCCAGTTAACCCGGTTACCGTGGAAGCATTGCTGCAGACCACAGCTGTGGATAGTGATGGGTATCTACAAACCAAGGCGGGGTTGTTAAGTCAAAGTTCTAAACAGGATCTTTTGATCAGCGCAAACCTAAGCCGGTCACAATGGCATCGTTTAAGCACCAAGGCAGCTGACCATACCTTGCACGTAGGCAAAGATGTTAAGTGGCGCGCGGATTATCTGGGTAAACCACCTGAGATGAACGTTAAGCTCCCTGCAACTCAGGATATCTGGTGGCGGGGCAACCGAATTGAATCCATTAAGTATCTACGCACGGACGCACAACCGACCGTGGTGTTTTACTGTCATGATCTGGGTTTGGGCACCGCGTTGCTGCATGACTGTGCAGCCCGTATTGATGCAAAAATCAGCTGGATCTATACCGTTAACGAAGACAAAGACGATGGACAGCTATTGTCGCGGTATGCAGGGAGAAAGCAGGACAAAAAGGCACATGACGAGAAAGACGGCGAAAAAGCTAACGTAGACACAAGTCCCAACACAACGCTGATACCCCAGCGCTTTCAACACGTACACGGCCCCCTGCTGGAGCAGTTACTAAAAGCGGACAAGGAAAATGGCATTCTGCTCCTTAAGGCGGCAGACCTGGCACCGGGTTTACTGGAACTTCTGGAAGTCATTGTGCATCAGGATAAAGTGCTGGTAGAAGACCAACTGCTTCCGATCAAGAAGCGGCTATGGCTATTGTTTGAAGAAGGAGTGACCCACCCGGCTCTGCTGCATGCACCTCAGAGCTATCGATTGCTGGTAGACAAGCCTGAACGGGTATATCCGCTGCTACTGTCCGGTTCGGATCGGAAAAAAGTTAAATCCCCTTCCCCCACCGTGCCGGTCAAGACTCTGCTGGATCTGGTTAAACGGTTAAATACCCAGGTTCCGAAACATACGAACCTGACAACCCCCATCCACCTGTCCTGGCAGCGGCTGCATGCGCTGTATCGCGAACTTTTAATTGGGCACCAAGATATCCATGAAGCGGTGGACCGGCTGATCTGGGGACATTTCTACGGTCAGGATCCGGAAGCCCGGGCCTACGCCCGGGTACTGTTAAAGGCGGCCTTACCTTCCCCACCCGCCGAACATACGGTGGACATCACCGTTCTGACACAGGTGCTCAAAACCTGCCATGACCTGTCTAAATTCGATGATGTGTTCTGGCGTTTACTATTGAGTTTGAACACCACCTGTCTACAAACGTTGAACCTCAACGGCGCGCCGATTCAGGGTGAAGGGCTGGAACGTGCCCGGCAATATCTGCGCGCCTTGCTCTCCCACTACAACGGCCGGGATTTCAGCACACGGCAACCGGTTTCGATAGGTCCGTCGAAGGATACGAAAAGTCATAACAAGCGCACAAAAAACGAAAACAGACAACGCAAAAAACAGCCAAATAACAAAAAACTCAAGCCCTCAACGTTTTCACTGGCAGCGGCTTGCCGGGAATACGCACTCGTTTGTGGTGTAACTGACTGGCCAACGATGCCCGGTTACCGTCATGGCGGCAACCAAGACGAAGAAAAGCGCAACGTAGACGATGTACCCGTCTATCATCCGCGTGTAACAAAATCACAGCCGCTTGACACCTGGACGCAGCAAACCCGCACGGCACTGAAGCTGATCCAGCGTTATCCCGCGGTTGCACTGATAGGCCCCGCAGGTACGGGTAAAAGTCATTTCTTGCGAAAACTGGCAGAGTTCGCCAACGATGAGGCCGGTAAAAATCAGACCAAACCGAAGATCCGCAATAAGAAAATTCAGGAAAGTAAGCCGCAGATTAATGTCCAGTTGTTTGGGCCTTTAAATATCAGCCCCCAGACACGAGCTAGCAATAAGGATTTTAAAGCGGTAGTAGAGCACTGGTTGGGGAACAGATTCGAGCCGAGAAACGAGCCCAACACCTGGTATGTGCTGGCTTTGGATGAGGCTAACCTGCGCGATCAGCGATTGTGGAATTTATGGCGTGACATCAGCCAGGAAACACCATTGGTTTGGTGGGAGGGGAGCAAGAGGGTATTAGAATCAGGGCATAAGATTGTGGTCACGGGTAATCCGCCGGATTACGTGGGGCGCTTGCAGGGCCGCGTAATGCGGGACCTGTTTTTCACCGTATATTTTCACCCTTTTGACGCGGCCTATCTCGAAACACATATTTTACCCAATCTGCTTACGCACTACGGGATCGACCACAAAAATCTGGCGGACATCAGCACAAATTTAGCCGCTGGGATCGAAGCTTGCCGTATTCTGCGGCCCCGGCAGGATGTGAGTGTCAGGGACATTCAGTCCATTTTGCAGACCTGTAAGGCCATAGATCCCAAATTCAACGGATCCAGAGATGTTCTTTACCAGGCCTGGGTGCGAGCGGTTTTTGCCGGGTTTGGCGCCAGCGAACGAAAAGCCCTGATGACCTGGTACCGGCAGCATCACTTTCAGGAATTCAACTCCGTTATACAGCCCACACGCCAGGTACTCCCATTCGCACAGGAAGCCAAGGAAAAACTGGCGAATCTGAAGAACGAGGTCACCGTGACTTCCTTGACCCGGGAATATGTCAAACTGGTGATCGCATGCATAAAGGACATTGAATATTTAACGGCAGGCAGCAACAAAGACAAAGCACCCACCGCGCGGATCGGCAAATTTATGGGCATCTTCGAAGGCCCATCCGGAATTGGCAAGGACTTGATTCTGCCCAGGATACTCGAACAGTCAGGTTACAAACTATTAAAAACCCAGCCTGATGCGGTAGACGGTGCAAGGTACTACCGGCAGATAACAGCCAGTACCATAGAAAAACTTGTGTCCGTTGTTAACGATGCCAAACATAAAGGTTATGCGGTGGTGGTTTCCGAAATAAACCTGCTGCCCAGTGCTGAGCTTGAAGGGGTGCTGAATGACATCTTGGCCGGGGCAGCAACCGCAGGTTTTTATCTGTTTGTCACAATGAACAGCAGCCGTTTGTCCGGCCGTCAGACGCTGTCCCGCGCCTTTATGAATCGTGGTGTCGTGTGCCGGTTGCGGACCTACCACGGTAAGGAGTTGCTGCAGATTCTGAATAACGATCAATACGGCAGGATGTTGAATCAGGATGTTGCGGTCTATCTGGTGAACCTACACCGGAAGCTGCAGGCCCAATTACAAAAAAAGGCGACGGCACCCCTGCCCACGCTTCGGGAGCTTAAAAAATGTGCGAAATTGGTTGCACAAAACCAAAAAGGCACAACCAAAAAAAACAACCTGGCAACACAGATCAGGCCTTTTTTTACAAAGGTGTACTGGCTGTATGAAACGGCTGCGGCGGGTATCAAGGGACCAAGCCAGGCCAAGCTAATGTTTGCGCCGTCAACCAGGGAGGATGCCACACCGGCTTCACCTGATTTGTCACACTTAGTGCAGATCTATAGTCAGGGCTTCTGTCAGCAGTTGAAGCGAAAGACAACGGCATCAGCAACCGGGGAATATGACCAGCGCTTGGGTGTATCGTTAAGCACTGACAAGAAGCATGATGTGCTGGGCGCCTATTTCCAGGGAAACCTCGCACGCTATACCAGCCATCTGCCCCCAACGGACAATCCGTATCGTTCCCTATTGCTGAGGGCCTGGTGGCTGGGACTACAGAAGAAAGACCTGGCTAGACAATACCAAGCGCTGAACAAAGCCTGGTGGGATCCGTTAGCACTTCTACGCGGAACAACCACCAGCCAAGACATAAAGGGTGACGAAAAGGACGACAATAAAGACGATGAAAAAAAACAACGTGGCAGTGGTCTGCCGAGGGCCTCTCCCGAGTTGTACGGGGATTTGTTGTGCAGCGTGTTATTGAGCCGGAACCCGCTGGACACACTGTCTAAACTGACGCAGCAGAATAATACGAAAGATCTACCCAAAGACCGTGTCAATTGCCTGAAGCAGGTAAAAATGACTCATGACATTTTTCAGGATGCGCGTGAGGGTTTCAACCAGGTGACCACGGGACCTATCCGCGAAGCTTTAACATTGGCCTTTTTGCAGCGATGGGCTGATCTCACCCGGGCATGTTTCGACGAAAATGCGCGGAACCTGATCAAGCTAAGACGCGAGAGCCTCAAAATATCCGCGTTTACCAAACAGTATCAATATGCTGTTGTATTTGCGCACAAAGCACCGCTTGGGGATAGAGCCCAACGGGGTATTGAGGGGTGTGCGTATCTTGCATCCAGGCGTTTAGCCAAGGTGGCACCCGAGACTTACTTAGACTGGTGGCGGCGGTACGAGCCCGGTTCCGAATTACCCTCCAACCCGCCGGTTGAGATATTGAACGAACAGCAGAACACCGCCTTTGAACTATGGTTGGATCTGCAATTTAGCACCGTCCAGGCGGATCAGCTAAGGCAGACGTTAACTATGCAGGGCAGCCTCGGGCAAAACCCGCAAGCTCAACACCGGGTTGCCGCCTTTGTATATTTGCTGACACAAGGACGCTGCCGGAAAATCACGTTGTTTCCTAAAGATCATACGCAGACCCTGATTCCGGATATGTTCTACTCCCGCGAAAGCAATGAGTTTTTTCTGCTCTCGGATAAAGATCCCGAATGGTGCACTAATCTGCTGCTGGCGACAGCGGTTGCCAGGTGGTCTTATGAACTGCCTGATCAGACTGACCCCTATCGCCGCCGGTTGACGGAAACTCTTCACTATCTCATATATACCCGCCAGATTTTACAAAGTTATCCGGGATACCGGTGGCCCCCTCTTCAGGAAAGGGTCATCCGGAAGAATAAAAAATCCAAGCGCGGTGGTGTGGGAGGCCTGGTCAGCCAAGGAACACTTCAGCGCCATTGGCGGATAATGACCGGCAGGTTTAATCAGCATACTGAATACGACCGGGTGCCTAAAGATATTCTGATTTACTGGGTCATCAAAACAGGCATTGAGGCGACAAAAGACAATTATCACTTACAAGCCTACGTGCAGAAGAAAATTAAAACTAGAGAGTTGGTCCAAGCTTTGCTGACAGCATGGGCTTTTGGGTATATCGACGAAAGCCACCTGATCACCGCCGCAACTGAACAAAAATGGTGGACAACATTAAGGAAGGTGACCAACATCATTTTGCAGTTTCATCACAATTACCTGAATGAACTCAGCAAACCTAACAGGATTGACCCATCTCAAATCGATAAAGGAATCCAAGATATCGCGGAAGGTGTTGGGTTTATCTATAAGGAATTGAAGAACATAAGTCCCAAACGCCAGATCAACTTGCAGCTCCATGTATCAAGCTATTCCGGAAACGAGCCCAGCATACCGGTACGCCTGGCCACCAATATTACGGGGAATATCAAATACCTGGCCATTGGGATCATCAATCAATGTAACGAAAATGGTGAGCCCGATACCGGGAGACATTTAACCAAGGATGACTTTGTTTCCGCTGCTGATCCCAAAGGGCTTAAAAGAATCGGCCGTATTACGGTATTCGAACATAGGTCTAGCAACAACAAAGGTGTTTTTAAATTTTTGATCCCACTCGGGTGTGCAATCAACAGCACAGCCCTGAAAGGTCATCACAAACGAACGCTTGATCTTACAGACCTGTTTGATAACGATGGCCTCATCACTTTCGAATCCGCCGTCAAACGCCACCAATATACATACGATGTGTGGCGCCCAATAAAGCCAAGATCAGAAACACCGGAGATCGTAAAGTGCAATCACCGGACCAAACTTAAGATCGATACAACCACCGGGCTGGGGCGAACGCTGAATAAAATTGTATCCGGACTACCCGAAGATCAGACTCGCTTGACCAATGTCCATATCCCCAAGATCAGAGAGCTGGAGCGTTGGATTGCGCGCAACGGCGACTACTCCGATAGCGGCAATACACCCGCAAGTTGGAAACGCTGGCATGAAACCAACGAGACGCAAAAACCTCACATGCTCAATTTCTGTTTACAGTTGGACTTTAAGGGGGTGTGTTATCAGTTCAACAGCATACTATTTGCCATCCTGTGGAGTCTCAAGCGGTACAAAAACCCAATGCGCATGCTTAGCATCTACCGGGTGAAAGCGGGGGAAGTCTATACAAACAACGGCCATATTGTTGTAGACGTCTATATAGAGGGGCGTTGGGTTCGCTTTGATGCCACACCCTCGGACCCTCAAATCGTTGACCATGCAGACAAGGCAATTCAGTTTGCACCATCGCCTTATCCCTATGCGCCACCGGACAGAAAGGTGCTTTACGACAAATCTAACATGAATGGCAAGATTCAAAACGTAATAAGAAACAGCTTCTCTCAACTGTTTCATATGAACAGCACAGGCGGTGGGACTCGCTTCGTTTGGTCCGGTCATCGCCTTAACGTAAAACAACTGATTAAAAACCGTCCACCCTTTGAAGTGCCTAGTCAGATTACCACCCTTAAGCCTCAGAACCTGGTAATAACAACCCATAAGGTTGTTACCTACATCGCAGGCCGTCACGAAATTCTGAGTGCGGATAACGGCAGCCGCTTTTACTGGGGGCACGCGATTAATCACCTGTTCACACAATTGTTTAGGTTAGGTTTCAGCATCAGTGTCAGCGTCTCTGACAATGTTGTTAACGTGAAAGATATCGATCAGCTTCGATATCTCATGTACGCGGGAAATATCTGCGATATCACGCCAGAACAGGTGAATAAATTACGCGAAACAAAACGCTTAATAGAGCCTTTCTGCCTGGTAGACGAAGATTTGATAAGAAGTATGGTGGAGTCCGTCCGCGAGGAATATATGGTGGCTTATTGGACAAAATTTGATGAAAAACACTATCACCTGCAACTGCAGCAAATGTACGCCAGGCGGGTTTTAACTTTGCAGGGCCACAAACCTATATCCAAAGAGACCTACAAAGGAGGATCCATATTATTAGAGCTGCAGCCGGGATACGGCTCGTTACCTGAGGATATGTTTACAGTGCAGCAGCCTGTCCCGAACTTGCGTGTTTTAGGCATTAAGCATTTCAATGACATCACCCCAAAAAAGGCGTCCGTATCGAATAAGATATTGCGGTCCCTGCCGCTTTTGGAATCTATCAGAGTGGCCGCGTCTTACTTTCATACTCGCGAGTTCTTTGCAACGCTGGACGGAATATCCCTCTATTGCTTGGTGCTTAATGCAAACAAGATTGCCAACGTTGATGTGTTCAACAGTTACCTGCAGAAATCACCACTTCTGTATGTACTGGTTCTAACCGCTGAGAGTATTGCAAGCCCCCTGATCATCCCGCCCAACATAAAGTATCTGTCTATTGATTTACCCAGAAAGATCGATTTTCGCTACAACCGCATAGTTACCCTGGCCGTGCGGGACGTAGATTTCAGCAACATACTGTCGATCCAGGGTACATTTCCCGAGCTTGTCACCCTATCGCTACTGTGCATCAGATTTCCAGGTCACATGGATCCTAACCAATGGGAAGAATTTAAGGCCCGCTGTCCGAAGCTGACCCGATTCAAGGTGATTGATGGACACAACACGGACACAGACGAAGTCAAAAATCATCAGTTGGTCGCTCAGACAAAATACAAATTCACAGGAATTACCCATGTCTTGTACACCTATTCGAAATTGACCGCGGAAAAGATATATGAGGATGAAGAAAAGGTGGAAGAAAGGCTGCAAGCAAAGGAGAAACTCCTTAAGCGGAATGCTTTTCCTGATGCCATCTATTGGACGCGCGGTGTGCATCATAACAGGAAGAAAAACGACAAAGACTAAGGTGGAGTTATTCCAACAAAGTGTTGACGGTTTCGCGGGGAGCACACACCCGCATTGCCAGCCAAAATCAGTCGGACTGGTGATCTGTAGAGCGGCTCTTCAAGTAGCTGAGCAAACTGTTCACCGCCTGCGGAATACCGGGATGCTCAGGGTCTGAATTTGTTGTGGCAAAAACCACCTGATTTGTGGGATCCAAAAGCACTACAGCCGGTGTGCCGGGCACCCCTAAACTGTCCGCAACCTCATCTCCCTTCACCAGAACCTGCATTTTAAGATCATATTCTTCGATATAGGCAGCCACATCACCCTCGTCCCTAACGCTGATGGCCAACACTTGCAACCCTGCCGAGGCGTAGTCGGCGTGAATTTGTTGAATGGCGGGGAACAGCCGTTTGCAATAGGGGCACCAGGTTGCCCAGAACATGATGAGTTTGGGTTGGCTGTCGTAGTCGCTGAGGCGGTGGACCTGCCCATTAACATCCGCTAGGGAAAATTCTTCCACAAAGCCGGGTACTCCACCCTGGGCAACCCCCTGGGCACTCAGACTAAGCAGAATAGCTGCCAGGAATAACCGCAAACTGCGGCTGCCTGTTTTAAATCTCACCCTGTGCCCACCTTTGTTAATCACAACATCCAATGGACCCCACTTCTGAACAATAGTTCGCAACGATCCATGCAACCACCCACGGGTTCCCGGTATTTCTACCGGTGTGTGTCCCTTGCAACTCTCCCCTGCAACCCGGTTTCCCTTGCAACCTGCCCGCTCGGATCACCGTCCAACCAGGGAAGGGATACTAAGGTTACAAAGCGTCGGCGACAGGATGTCGCCGCCGCAGCGTACACGGATGTATTCAAAGCGGTTTGGAACCTCAGTATCCCTTCACTGGTCGTTGGCCCTCCCGCCGGCCATTCCACGAATAACACCCAGGTGTGTGTCCCCCGCAACCCGGTTTCCCTTGCAACCTGTCCGCACGGATCACCGTCCAACCAGGGGAGGGATACTGAGGTTACAAAGCGTCGGCGACAGGACGTCGCCGCCGCAGCGTACACGGATGTATTCAAAGCGGGTTGGAACCTCAGTATCCCTTCACTGGTCGTTAATCCTCCTGCCCGCCATTCCAAAAATAGCTTGCATGTGTGTGTCCCCTGCAACCACTGGTCGTTGGTCCTCCGACCGGCCATTCCACGAATAACTCGCAGATGTGTGTCCCCTGCAACCCGTGGAAGTATTCAAAGCGGTTTGGAACCTTAGTATCCCTTCCCTGGTCGTTAATCCTCGTACCCGCAATTCCACGAATTGCCAAACCCCTCGCACCCGTTAAACTGTTCCCTTTGGTTCCAAGGGAAGATACATGGCGGTTGGACGCTTAGAAGGCAAGGTGGTGGTCATTACGGGGGGTGCCAGCGGTATTGGTCTGGCCTGCGCCAAGCGTTTTGCCCAGGAGGGTGCGGAAATTGTCATCAGCGACATTGGGGTACAGCGGTTGGAAGGCGCAGCAGAGGAAATCCGCAGCACCACCAACGGCAAGGTGGCCTTTGTTGAGGCCAATGTCTGCTTCGAAGAAGAGGTGGCTGCCCTTATGCAGCAGGCGGTGAACCAGTTTGGCCACATCGACACCGTGGTTGCCGCAGCCGGAGTCTCCAGCGCCGGGTACATCAGTGGTGCGTCCCAGGAAAGCCTGGACCATCCCCTGCTCGAACAACCCCTCGATGATTGGAACAAGGTGCTGCAGATCAATCTCACCGGTGTCATGCTCACTAACCGGCATGGGGCACAACATATGATCAAACAGGGCAACGGCGGCAGCATTGTCAACATTGCCTCGGTCGCCGCCCGGGTTGCCCTGCCCGGTGCCGCAGACTACTGTGTCTCCAAGGCGGGGGTGGTCATGTTGACCAAGGCATTTGCCATGGAGATGCTGGAACACAATGTCCGTGTTAATGCCATTGGCCCGGGCTTTATCGAAACCCCCATGACCCGGGGTTTGCAAGACGACGACGAAGGCAGGGAAATGATGCTGGCCATGACCCCCATGGGCCGCTTGGGCACCCCCCTGGAAATCGCTAATACCGCACTGTATTTAGCCTGTGACGAATCCAGCTTCACCACAGGTGACACCCTTTATCCCAACGGCGGGATGAATATTTGAACACCCAAGTTTAGGCGCTCATGGACCCGATCAGTCAGGGGACAATTGGCGCGGCTTTTGCCCAATCCCAAGTCAAGGACAGTTCAGCCGCCGGCAAAATCGCGGCGGTCACCGTGTTCGGCTGCCTGGCAGGCATGGCGCCGGACCTGGACGTCTTTATCCAATCCTCCACCGACCCCCTGTTGTTTCTGGAATATCACCGTCACTTTACCCACGCGCTGATCTTCATCCCCGTTGGCGCGCTTATTGTTAGCGCAGTCCTGTTCCGCCTGGTGCGGCATCCGCTGACCTTCCGCCAGGCTTACCTCAGTTGCCTGATCGGCTACGCCACACATGCCCTGTTGGACTCATGTACGTCTTACGGCACTCAACTCTTTTGGCCCTTCAGTAACTATCGGGTGGCATGGAACAATGTTTCTGTTGTCGACCCCTTCTTTACCCTGCCCCTGCTGGCCATGGTTGTCCTCAGTGTTGCCAAACAGCGGCGGGTGTTTGCCCTGGCGGGCATCTGCTGGGCACTGGCCTACCTCCTCCTCGGTGCGGTGCAACTCCACCGCGTGAGTGCCGCCGCGGAGCAGGTGGCCCTCAGCCGGGGACACGAAGCCAACCGGCTGACCATGAAACCCAGCTTCGGCAATCTGGTGTTGTGGAAATCCATTTACGAACATCAGGGCTACTACTATGTCGACGCCATCCGCGGCGGCTTGGACACCGAACATTGTCCCGGCGAGCGGGTGGAAAAACTGGAACTATCGCAACACCTTCCGGCCCTGGACCCCGGCAGTCAACAAGCTGCGGACATTGAACGCTTTCGTTGGTTCTCCAGCAACTATCTGGCCTTGTACCCCGGCAGGACAGCCGGCGTCCCGCAGATTGTTGACATTCGCTACAGCATGGTCCCTAACGAGGTTGATCCAATGTGGGGTATTGGCATCAATCCCCAGGCCGGGCCACAAGACCACGTCCAATGGTATTCCCAGCGCAACTTAAGCCGGGAAATGAGAAATGCATTTTTTGCCCTGCTTGCCGGTGACGGCTGCCAAGGGCTCTGGCATGATGCACAAAAAGGAGAAGATCGTGGCCCATAGTCTGGAAATTGCCGTTACCACCAGCAACCTCGATGCCGTTCAAACCCTTGGTGAACAGTTGGGCGGTGTGGCTTATGTGGATGCGCGTGCCGGGGCAAAGGCTCTACCATTCCGGGCTCTGGTCACCGGCGTAACGGACAATCCGGAAGGGTTAGTCCCCCATGCGGACATTGGCCAATATGTCGTCTGCCGCCGGGTCATCAAACCCGGCAGCGCCAACTACTATGGTCTGTTTCCACTCATCCATCACCCGGACAAAACTCATGCATTGGCTGATGGCCATTGGCGGGATACCCACGGTCCTCTGGCGCTGGAACACCATATTCATATGACACACTATGTACAGCTTGCTGTTGTCCATCATATCAGCGGCCCGCCGATTAACGGTTTTGCGCTGTGTGGCTTCAACACCGAAGACGACCTGCGCAACCGCTTTTATACGACCAACAAAAGTATTGAGGTGATCGCCGATGACGTCGCCAAATTTGCAGATATCAAAGCTTCTCCCCGGCGTTTAATTGCCCAACCCCTGTTCTTCCACTAGCCCTTGCCGCGCAACCGGGCAAAAAGCGCCACAACCTCCTCAGCATCCGCCTGCCCCAGAGTTGCCACGGTTTGCTCAACAGCCGCCAGCAACGCAGCACGAGCGGCTGCCCCGTTGGGGTTAGCGGTTTGAATATTGTGATATAAGTAGGGGTTTTCACCCAGCAAACCCTGGGCAGTCTCCGACAGCGCCCGGTAAATCGGCGTGGCCATGGCCTCCAACAGGTTATCCGCCACCCCCACCTGGGCCTGGGCCTGGGCAAAGGAAATTAAGGTGGCATGAGCCAGCACCTGAACCAGACTGGTGACCCGGTCGTGGGTGGCGGCATCGGTGTCTATAATTTTCAGCTGCCAATCCGCAAACAAGCGGCGCAGGCTTTGGGTGTGGTTGCCCGGGCGAACCGGCACCATCACCAGATTTTGGCCCGGCAGCGGACGTTCGGGGCCAAACATGGGATGGATACTGACATACTCGCTGTGCCCCGGCATGTTTTCCGCAGCCGCGCAGATATTGGATTTAACCGAGCAGATATCCACCACCAGAATATTGTTTAATGCCGCCTTGGCCAGGGTTTCCAGAACCGTCAGAGCCAGATCTTCGGGCACACACAGCAACAGCGCATCCAATCCCGGCAAAACCTCCAACAATGCTGTTGTATCTTTACGCACATCCAGGACAACATCTGCTGTGGTATCTAAATCCAGGGTAGTCACTTGTACCCCGGACAGACCCAGTTGCCTGGCAAACAAACGCCCAAAACCACCACACCCGCCTAACAGGCCAACCGACTTTATTGTATTATTCATAGTCCCGCCGAAAAACTCTGCCCAGCCTAGGCCTGGGCACTTGGACGGCTGGCCATTTCCACACGCCAGCGTTTTAAGTTAGACAACTCGTCCGCAGGTGATAAGTCCACCATCTGTTCTGCAAAGTCGATGATACACATGGCATGGGCATCCACCACGCTGTACTCATTTCCGGCCAGCATGACGCGTTCCCCCAGTTCCCGGTCCATGCGTTTGTAATAGTCATGGGTAGCAGCATCACTTTGAGCCTTGGCTTCAGGAATCTGCTTAAACCGCCCGGCGGCAACCTTGGCAACCACCGGCCCGTTCACCCAGGAGGTGCCGATGGCGCGAAAGAGCTGCAGCTCAATCCGGCGAAGGTGCATGTCGATCAGGGCCATTTCCACCGGGTTGGCGCCGAACAATGCCGGTTGGGGATAAATCGACTCAAAGTAGCGGCAAATCGATACCGACTCGCAAATGCAAGTACCGTCATCCAGTTCCAGCACCGGGATCTGGCCATTGATATTCTTGGCCAAAAACTCCGGGGTTTTGTGTTCCTGCGCCATCAAGTCGATGTTAACCTTTTCAACTTCAATACCTTTCTCCGCAAGAAACACGCGAACCCTGCGCGGATTGGGTGCCGTGTGATAGTCGTAAAGTTTCAAATCTTGCTCCAATATCGAATGCGCAAGATCCTAACAGGTCTTTGCAGATCTCTCACTCATCAACCTCAAACATGGAAATGCCACAATGCTCAGCAACTATTCACAAGCCGCCGCAGATCTTCTGCAAAGCCACAACCAAACCGTTGCAGTTGCCGAATCCTCCACCGCCGGTCTGATTTCAGCTTGTCTGCTGGCTGTCCCCGGGGCTTCCAGCTATTTCCTGGGCGGGTCGGTTATCTACACCTTACCCGCGCGAAAAAAGCTATTGGGTATTCAGCGTGAGGATGTCGCCGGGTTGCAACCGCTGACCGAAGCCATGGTGATGCGCTTTGCCCAGGTTGCCCGCAGCCAGCTTGACGCCACCTGGGCTGTCGCTGAACTGGGGGTTGCCGGGCCTACCGGCGCACGCTACGGGCATCCACCCGGCATCAGCGTGCTGGCGGTGGACGGACCTGTCCACCTTTCCCGGACGATAAATACCGGCAGTGACAATCGGGAAGAAAATATGTGGCACTTTACCCAAGCAGCTTGTGACCTGCTGGTACAAGCGGTCACCCAGGCCCACTCGACTTGACGCCCGGGTGGTTGACCCTGAACGGAATCCGGCGCTAAGCTGCTTATAACACGTTTCAAAATTCTGCATACAGGACACCCGCCATGACCACCCAATCCACAAACTATGACGACGTCACCCAGTACCGCCTGGATCCGGAACGGGAAGAGGAACTCATCAACTCCGCCGGTGAATGTGTTTTTATCTGGTCAAACAAAGCGGGTCACCCCATTGGCGTCATTACCGCCTATGTGCCGGTTGATGGAAAAATCTGGATGACCGCCACCCGTGAGCGTGTGCGCATCAAGGCGATTGCCAGAGATCCAAGATCCTCTTGTGTATTTACCAGCAAGGGTACTCCCATGGGGGGTGGCAAAACGGTCACCTATAAGGGTCATACGGTAATCCACGATGACGAAAAAACCAAACACTGGTTTTACCACCTGCTGGCAAAGGGGATGACCATGCGCGAAGACGACGGCAACGAATTCACCAAAAACCTCAAGCCGGAATTGTTTGTTAAGTTCCTGGATACCCCGGAGCGCGTGGTTCTGGAATTTACCCCGGAGCTTTCCATCCCCTTTGACGGTGACAAAATGGCTAAGGGGACCGCCGCAGCGTATGCACAATTTGCCGCGCAAGAAGACTCCGCCTGACATTGCCCTCCGCCGGAGCCTATTCCGCCAGCGGATTAATAATTCGCCGGGGCACCTCCCCGGTAAGGCGGCTGGCCAGAAAGTCGAAAGCCGCCGCCACTTCTTCGGCAGGCACCTGGGGGTGCAGTCCCGGGTTGGCGTGCAACCGCTTGTCCTGGGCTGCAAAAGTGTCGAACAAGTCCAAATATCCCTCACGCGGAAACAACTCGTCTTCCAACTGCATGAGAAACAGCAGCGGACAGGTAACTCCGGCGGCATCCGTGCGTAACCGGTCCGCCAGTATGGATGCTGCCCCGGTGGTTCCGCAAAGCCCAACAACCGCAGCCCGAAATTCCAGGGGTGAGGCCAACAGGGGAATGCCAAACAAACTGCCCATGGACAAACCAAAGTAACCCAGCGGCCCCTGGCCGATGGTCTTCGCCCCACACACCGCGGCAAAAGCGTCCTGCCAATCCGTAACCATGTCGTCCACTGCGCCCGGACGTTGCATTTCCGTAAAAAAAGCACCCCGGGCACCATCTCCCACCCGGCGTAAGCCGTGTACCGGTCCGTCGATGGCCAAACCAATATAGCCGCATTCCGCGACCCAACGGCCGCACAGGTGAGGGATTGGCGCCTGGTAGCGGTCTCCCGAGGCGCCGTGGCCCAACAGCACCATCGGCGTGGTCGCCTGGAAATCATCCGGCAACCACACCGCACCCGTCACGCGCCGAACCCGTCCATCCAGAGAAAAATCCATCGCCCGGGACGGTGTTTGTTCGGTGCGGGGTAACCACTCCAGTTCAGCCATGACCTACCTTGCAAAATGCCTAAGCCTAACACCGGTTAAGCCGGCACCCCAGCCGTTTCGGCGGGGTGTTGAATTTGGCTTCTGGACCAGGCTTCAGGACTAGACTTCAAGGCCAGACTTCAAGGCAAGGGTTTAAGAATCTTGTTCTTCCAATTGATCAGCCCGGTTACGCTCGGATCCACGCAGGCGGTGTTTATCCGGCGCACAGACCAATTGATCCCCGCTTTGAGGGGGATAGAGGAACTCCCGGGGCAGT
>JANQMF010000129.1 GCA_028280225.1 Pseudomonadales bacterium
CTTCCGGCAACCGGGTGTTGCCCAGGCGCTGGTGAAGGTCATCCAATTGCCCTTGGGCAATGTCAATTTGAAAGGGTCTGATATCACTCACGCTGTTTATCTCCTGCCCGCTGAATCGCCGTTAGTCAGTTCTTGTCCTCAAGGTAGTCAACCTGCCGCAAATGGCGCAACAAAAACGCCCAATAATCCGCATAGGTGTCGATCAATTTATCCTTGGGGGTACCTGCCCCATGCCCCGCCTTACTTTCAATACGCAACAGCACCGGGGCATCACCCTGCTGCACGGCCTGCAAACGCGCGGCATATTTAAAACTGTGTCCCGGGACCACCCGATCATCCGTGTCGGCTGTGCTGACCAATACCGGAGGATAGTTCTGTTGTTTAAGGTTGTGATAAGGCGAATAGGCTAACAGCGCGGAAAACTCCTCCGGGTTGTCCACCGAGCCATAGTCGTCAACCCAGAACACCCCTGCGGTAAACTGAGCAAAGCGCAACATATCCATCACCCCCACCGCGGGAATGGCCGCGCCAAACAGTTCCGGACGCTGGTTGAGCACCGCACCCACCAGCAGGCCGCCGTTGCTGCCACCCATAATACCCAGGTGTTCCGGCCGGGTATAACCCTGGGCAATCAAGTATTCACCCGCGGCGATAAAGTCGTCAAAAACATTTTGTTTGTTTAACCGCGTACCCGCTTCATGCCACGACTCACCATACTCCCCGCCGCCACGCAAATTGGCCACCGCCATCACCCCCCCTTGTTCCATCCAAACTGCTCGAGTAATGGAAAATGTTGGGGTCAGGGATACATTAAAACCGCCGTAACCATAAAGCAGGGTCGGGTTGGAGCCATCCAGTTCAATGTCTTTGTGATGGCTGATAAACATGGGGATTTGCGTACCATCCGCGGAAGGATAAAAGACCTGGGAGGTCACAAAACTATCAACATCCACATCAAACTCAGCCCGTTTATATTCGGACACCGCGGCAGTCGCCATGTCCAGCCGCAAAACGGCTGGTGCATAGTCAATGCCGGAGAATCCAAAAAATACCTCGGTATCTTCCACTGAGCCCGCAAACCCTTCCGCGGTGCCGATGCCGGGCAGGGATAACCTGTGGGCAAGTTCACCTCCAAGGGTAAAGACAGCCACTTCGGATGCTGCATCCTTAAGGTATTGGGTGAGCAGTTTTCCACCAAAAATATCGGCCCCCAACAATACAGACTCGTGCTGTGCAACCACCTCCTCGTAGTGGTCCAGGGCCTGCTCACCAAGCGCCGGGTTCAGGCGGATAATCCGCCCTCGCGGTGCTTCCATGTCGGTTCGAAAGTACAGCCAGCCATCCGCGTGCCCTACAGGGCTGTAGTCGTGGTCAAAGCCGCGCACCAGGAACGTCAGCGGTTCATCCGTACCCAACGGTTTTGTCAGCACCTGATAACGCGCATCCGTCCCGGTAAAGACAATAATCACCAGATAGGCGCCGTCTTCGGTGACCATGGCGGCATAGCGCCATTCGGGTGCCTCAAGGTTGTGGTACACCAGCGTATCTTCACTCTGAGGCTGGCCAATCTTATGAAAGTAGATGCTGTTTTGATCCGGCAAGCCGTGATATTTGTCATCCCCCGGATCGGGATAACCGCTATAGTAAAAACCGCTGCCGTCAGCGAGCCAGCTGAGTCCCGTGAACTTCAACCAGTGCAACTGATCTTCCAGGTCCACACCGGTTTCCAGGTTGCGCACCCTGGCCACCCGCCAATCGGAACCCGCCTCCTGGACCAGGTAGGCCACATAACGTCCGGTAGGATCCGGGTAGTAGGCTGCCAAGGTCGTGGTGCCGTCATCGGACCAGGTATTGGGATCAAAAAGCACCGTTGCCGGGTCATCCAGGGCCTTTTGCATCATAATACGGTTTTGCTTGTCGGTCCCCGAGTTGTAGCTGTAAAAATAGCGCCCCGCCTTTTTGACCGGCACACCAAATTGTTCAATATCCCATACCTGGGCCAGGCGCTCCCGCAAGACCTGCCGCTTGGGCAAAGCCTGCAAATAACGGTCTGCAAATTGCTGCTGGCTGACCACCCAGCTTTGCACCGCCGCACTTTGACGGACATCCGCTTCCAGCCAACGATAAGGATCCGCCACTTCAACCCCGTGGTAAACATCAACCTGCTCAACGGTTTTGCTGGGTGGATAAATCAGGGATGGCTTCTCGGACACGTTGCGCACTTCCTTTGCAGAATTCGATGAGTCACTTGTTAATGAACACGCGGACACAATCAGTCCACAGGCAAGAAGCCCAAGGCGACCCAACCAATCTTTTAAGTTGGCCGGGCCCGGACGGACAAATTCAGGGCAAAAGGTGCGCAACCGCATCCCGTTCTTCAACCAACTCCTGGGCTGTTGCCGCCATCTTTTCCCGGCTGAACTCGTTAATCTCTATGCCGGTTTCAATTTGCCAGTCGCCGTCTTTGCAACGAACCGGAAAAGAATAGATCAACCCTTCGTCAATGCCGTAACTGCCGTCGGAATAAACACCCATGCTGACAATGCCGTTGCTGCCCAGAGCCCAGTCACGCATGTGGTCGATGGCAGCGTTGGCCGCGGAAGCTGCGCTGGACGCCCCGCGTGCTTCGATAATGGCGGCACCCCGTTGCTGAACCGTTGGAATAAAGTCTTCGGTATACCACCCCATGTCCACCAGCCCCATGGCGTCCGCACCGTCCACCGTGGCGCGATGGATATCCGGATACTGGGTGGCGGAATGGTTACCCCAGATACACAGTCCATCCACATCGCTGACATGTTTGCCAGCCTTGGCCGCCAGTTGAGCTTCCGCCCGGTTGTGATCCAACCGGGTCATGGCGGTGAAATTTCTTGGATCCAGGTCCGGTGCATTGCGCTGGGCAATAAGACTGTTGGTATTGGCCGGGTTACCCACCACCAATACCTTCACATCCCGGCTGGCGTGGTCGTTGAGGGCCTTGCCCTGAACGCTGAAAATCGCGGCGTTGGCTTCCAGCAGATCCTTGCGCTCCATACCCGGTCCCCGGGGCCGCGAGCCCACCAGCAAGGCATAATCCGAATCTTTAAAGGCCACATTGGCATCATCGGTCTGCACCACATCCGTCAACAGATTAAAGGCACAATCTTCCAGTTCCATCGATACCCCTTTGAGCGCATCCAAGGCCGGCGTGATCTCAAGCAGCTGCAGGATCACCGGCTGATCCGGACCTAACATCGCTCCGGATGCCACCCGAAAAAGTAAGGCATAGCCAATCTGACCGGCAGCACCGGTGATGGTGACGCGAACTGGTTCTTTCATGTTTCCCTCAGTTGAAAAAATTTGGGCGCGTATTGTATTTAAATTGCACCCCTAATCCCACTGAAACTCCCGGAGGTTCAGCGCCGGCAGGGGGCCATCAGTCATTTTAAGGACTTCCCGCACCCAGTCGATGGTGGTTTCAGGACAGCCCCCCGGCGGGAAAAAACCACACGCATCAAAATTCTCACTCTCGGCAATACCCGGGTTACCGGTAAACTCCCGGGCCAAAAAGATAAAGTTATAACCCTGGACAGGCGGCTGTTCACGCCTGTCCAGATAGGACAGGACCGCCACCGGCATCAGACTGGTGGCCACCACCCCCGCCTCCTCCCGGCACTCTCGATGCGCGGCGGCCGTCAGAGTCTCCCCTGCTTCGACATGCCCACCGGGCAGCGTATACCAGCCGTCCCGATATCCGGTACCGGCGCGGCGCAGCAAAAAAACGCGGTCGGGGGCCTGGCTGAGGACCACATGTACCAGGACCGGAAAACTGTGGCGCGGAATGCCTTGCTCGGATTGTTGTTCCGCCAATTTATCTTCTGCCGCCCTTATATCCGGTTGCGCATATGTCCATTGCTACCATTGTCGCGCCTTGCGCATCGTGCAGCAATTGACCCCTCAATCCATACCCCATATATTTTGTCAAGCGTGTTACCAATAGTCGTTATTCGAAGTTGGGGCGTCAGGCTCGAATGTGCTGCCTGAATTGCAAAAATATTGCAACTTGATTCCCAGCGCTAATTTTGAGATGTTTCGTCTTTCGTACTGTTCGCACACCGTCGGCTTGCTGTTTAGTACCAAAAATCAATAACTTACACAGTGCAAGCGACATTATCACTGGTTGGAGTCCGCTTAAAGATTTGAGCAGACGGGTTTTTTCGACTTCAGCTTTAGCTGAAAGCTTCAACTAAAGCTGAATGTGGACAACACAGTGGCATGGTGACCCAGATTGGGGGGAAGCGCCATCGTCATAACAGCAACCGGAACCCGGCGGGCTCAAGGCGTGCGTATCCGGCAATGATGATCACGGACACGCGGTGTGCATGGAAAGAGAGACAATATGAATTTGACCAATGGTGGACTGCCATCCAAGCGCGGTTTATACGACCCCGCCAACGAAAAAGACAGCTGCGGCGTAGGGTTTATTTGCGACATTAAGGGCCGCCCCAGTCACCAGATTGTGGCTGACGCCGCCCATATGAACTGCTGCATGGAACACCGCGGCGGTGTGGGCTACGAGAAAAACACCGGAGATGGTGCCGGCATCTTAACCGCCCTACCCCATAAATTTCTGCAGACCGTGGCGCAAGCCGAATTCAACATCCAATTGCCCGCAGCGGGCGCTTATGGGGTAGGAAATGTCTTCCTGCCCCAAGACAAAAAAGAGCGTGAACACTGCAAGGCGGTTTTTGCCGAACAAATTCAGGCATTTGGCCAGCAGCTTATCGGCTGGCGCGACCTGCCCACCGACCCGGACAAGGCCAATATCGGCAATGCCGCACGCGCCGCCATGCCTCACGTTGCTCAACTGTTTATAGCTGCCGAGGAGGGGCTTCGGGGTGACGACTTTGAGCGCAAGTTATATCTGATTCGCAAGCACACCACCCATCAATTGCGTTCCGACGAGTCTTTGACTCAGCGCAAACTGATGTACGTCTGCTCGTTGTCCACCCATGTCATCATTTTTAAGGGTATGTTGACCCCGGATCAGCTGTTTCCCTTTTACCCTGATCTGCAAAACCAGGCTTATGAATCTCACCTGGCCATGGTGCACTCCCGCTTCAGCACTAATACCTTCCCGTCCTGGGACCGGGCTCAACCCAACCGCTTTATGAGCCACAACGGGGAAATCAACACCCTGCTGGGCAACGTAAACGCCATGAATGCGCGTCAGGGGGTAGTAAGCAGCCAACTCTTCGGCAACGACCTGGCCAAGCTCTTTCCCGTGGTTGAACCGGATTGCTCCGATTCCGGCAGCTTCGACAATGTGTTGGAGTTTTTGTTGATGTCCGGCCGCACCTTGCAGGAAGCGGTGCTGATGATGATTCCCGAAGCCTGGCAACAACATGCCACCATGTCCGCGGACAAAAAGGCCTTCTACGAATACCACTCCAGTCTGATGGAGCCTTGGGATGGACCGGCCTCCATCGCCTTTACCGACGGCAAATATATTGGTGCTGTTTTAGACCGCAACGGTCTGCGCCCTTCCCGCTACTATATTACCGACGACGACAAGTGCATCATGGCATCAGAGGTGGGTGTGGTGCCGGTGGACCCTGAACGTGTGGTTGCCAAGGGCCGTCTGCAACCGGGCAAAATTTTTCTTATCGACTTCGATCAGGGGCGCATGATCCCTGACGAAGAGCTTAAGACGGACTTTGCCAACCGGCGGCCTTATCAGCAATGGCTTGACGATCAGCGCCTGGACTTGTCGGAAATTCCCCTGGTGATTGGTGAAGGGCTGACCCAGAACAGTTTAACCCAGCGCATGCAGGCCTTTGGCTACACTCAGGAAACCATGCAGTTTATGCTGCAACCCATGGTCAGCGAGTTGCGCGACCCCTTGGGCTCAATGGGCAACGACGCCGCCCTGGCTGTTATGTCCGACAAACCGCGAATGCTGTACGACTATTTCAAACAGCGTTTTGCCCAGGTAACCAATCCCGCCATCGACTCAATTCGCGAAGAAGTGATCATGGCCCTGGAATGTTATATCGGCCCCGAACAAAATTTGTTGGAGATTACCCCGGAGCACGCCCACCGGCTGCGCATCCCCCACCCCATCCTGTCCAATTCAGAGCTTGCTTCCCTGAAACACATGGACCACCGTGGCTGGCGCAGCAAGACCATAGACATGACCTACCCCACCGAATCAGGCCAACAAGGCCTGGAAGACGCGCTGGACAGAATATGCACAGAAGCCCGCGGCGCCATAGACGAGGGATACAGCCTGGTCATCTTGTCCGACCGGGATACCAATGCCGAACGCGTCCCAATCAGCTCATTGCTCGCTGTGGGCAGCGTGCATCAGTTTCTGGTCAAAGACCACGCCCGCACCAGAATTGGCCTGGTGCTGGAAACCGGCGAAGCCCGGGAAGTACACCATCACTGTTTGCTGGTCGGTTACGGTGCGGACGCCATCAACCCCTACCTGGCTTTTGAAGCCCTGTGGGATGCCCGGGCCCAGGGCCGCCTGGACCAGGTTAACCACGTGCAGGATGATGATGATGTGGTGGCTGCTTATCGCAAAGCAGTGGCCAAGGGTATGCTTAAGGTGATGGCCAAGATGGGCATTTCCACCCTGCAGTCCTACAAGGGTGCGCAGATTTTTGAAGCGGTGGGGCTGGCCGGTGAAGTGGTGGCACGGGCCTTTACCGGCACCGCCAGCCGGGTTGAAGGTGTGGGCATGGCAGTGCTTGCCCAGGAGATGCAACGTAAACACGCCCTGGGTTTCCCGCCCCGGAATGTCATCCCCTTAAATGTGCTGCCTAACCCCGGCGATTTTCATTGGCGAAATAACGGTGATACTCATATGTGGGACCCCCAGGCGGTTGCTCACCTGCAGAATGCCGCCCGCCAGAACAGCGAAGATGCCTATTGGCAGTTTGCCAAACACGTCAACGAACACAATACCAGAAATGCCACCCTGCGCGGCCTGTTGCAGTTTAATCCCGGCACGCCGGTACCCCTGGACGAGGTAGAAAGCGAAGCTGAGCTGGTTAAACGCTTTGCCACCGGTGCCATGAGCTTTGGTTCCATCAGTGCTGAAGCCCACGAATCCCTGGCTGTGGCCATGAATCGGCTGGGAGGTAAATCGAATACCGGTGAAGGTGGTGAAGACCCCGAGCGGTTTAAACCCCTGCCCAATGGCGATTCAAAACGCTCAGCCATTAAGCAGGTTGCCAGTGGCCGTTTTGGCGTCACCATCAACTACCTGAGTAACGCGGACGAGTTACAGATCAAGATTATCCAGGGTGCTAAACCCGGTGAAGGGGGTGAGCTGCCCGGGGGCAAGGTTGACGACTACATCGCCAGCCTGCGCCACTCTACCCCCGGGGTTGGCCTGATCAGCCCACCCCCTCATCATGATATTTATTCCATTGAGGATATGGCCCAGCTTATCCACGATCTGAAGAACGGCAATCCCCAGGCACGCATCAGCGTGAAGCTGGGTGCTGAAATCGGCGTGGGCACGGTGGCCGCCGGTGTAACCAAGGCACGCGCGGACCATCTGGTGATTGCCGGTGATACCGGCGGTACCGGGGCGTCACCCCTGACCTCGATTAAACACGCCGGTGTGCCCTGGGAACTGGGTATTGCAGAAACCCACCAGACTCTGGTGCTGAATAATTTGCGTTCCCGGGTTGTCCTGCAGACCGACGGTCAGCTTAAAACCGGACGGGACGTGGCCATAGCCGCCCTGCTGGGTGCCGAAGAATTTGGTTTTGCCACGGCCCCGCTGATTGCCCTGGGCTGTATCATGATGCGCAAGTGCCATCTCAATACCTGCCCCGTCGGTATCGCGACCCAGGACCCGGAGCTGCGTAAAAAATTCGCCGGCTCACCGGAACATGTGGTGAATTACCTGTTTATGGTGGCCAAGGAGCTGCGCGGCATCATGGCTGAACTGGGGGTACGCACCCTCAACGAAATGGTGGGACGGGTCGACTTGCTGGCCATGGATGATGCCATAGAACATTGGAAAGCCAAGGGCCTGGATCTCACCGAGATCCTGACCCCGGCGACCATACCCCCGGAATTTCTGGGTGCTTATGCCACGGACAGTCAGGACCACCAGTTGGAGCGGGCCCTGGACAATCAACTTATGGCGCTGGCCGAACCCGCCATTGTTGAAGGCAAGGCGGTGCGGGCTGAATTACCCATCGTCAACACCAATCGTGTTGTCGGCGCCATGTTATCCAACAAGATCATCCGCAAAGTGGGCCCGCAAATGCTCCCCGATGGGTTGATTCACTTCAAATTTAACGGCAGCGCCGGCCAAAGTCTGGGCTGCTGGCTGGCCAAGGGTGTCACCCTGGAAGTTGAGGGTGATGCCAACGACTTCACCGGCAAAGGTCTGTCCGGCGGACGGGTAATTGTTTATCCACCCAAGGTCAGTCCGTTTAAGGCGGAGGACAATATTCTGATTGGCAACGTTGCCCTGTATGGCGCAACGTCCGGCGAGGCCTACTTCCGGGGTGTTGCGGCAGAACGCTTCTGTGTGCGCAACAGCGGCGCTCACGCGGTGGTTGAAGGTGTCGGCGACCACGGCTGTGAATACATGACCGGTGGCCGGGCCGTTATTCTTGGCCCAACCGGACGCAATTTTGCTGCCGGCATGAGCGGGGGCATCGCCTACATCTGGGACCCTAACGATAACTTTGGCACTCAATGTAATCTCGAAATGGTGGCGTTGGAAACACTGACTCAGGAAGAAGATATCAACGAGTTGAAAACGCTGATTGAAAATCACCAAAGGTTCACCGGATCGACCGTGGCGGAACAGGTACTGGGCAACTGGCACCAAAGCCTTAAGCAGTTTGTGAAAGTGATGCCCACAGACTACAAACGCGTCCTGGAGCAGCGTAAACAACAAGTCAGCGCCGGCTAATCAACACACACAATATTTATACAATCAAAAAGCTTTTATAAGAAGATGGGTAAACCTACAGGATTTATGGAATTTCCGCGTAACGCCGCACCTTATCGTGACGCGGCTGCACGCCTTTTGGACTATAATGAAATTTATACTGATCACGATGACCAGCGCCTCACCACCCAGGGTGCCCGCTGTATGGACTGCGGTGTGCCCTTTTGTCAATCTGACGACGGCTGCCCCATCTACAATCTGATTCCCGAGTGGAACGATCTGATCTACCGCGGCCAGTGGCGCGAAGCATTGGACCGCCTGCACAAGACCAACAACTTTCCCGAGTTTACCGGACGGGTGTGCCCGGCCCCCTGCGAAGGTTCCTGTGTCCTGGGCATAACCGATCCGCCGGTCACCATAAAAAATATAGAAATGGCGATTATCGACCGGGGGTTTGCTGAAGGCTGGGTGGTCGCCGATCCACCGGAAAACCGTACCGGTAAAACCGTTGCCATCGTTGGTTCAGGGCCCGCAGGCCTGTCCGCCGCGGCACAACTGAACAAGGCGGGCCACCTGGTCACCGTTTACGAACGTGCTGACCGTATCGGCGGCTTGTTGATGTACGGCATCCCCAACATGAAGTTAGCCAAACAGGAAGTAGTGGAACGGCGGGTTCAGTTGCTCAAAGACGAAGGCATAAACTTTGTGGTCAACACGCCCGTGGCTGACGGCAACAACGGCTCCATCGCCATTACCGACCTGTGTGCGGAATTTGACGCGGTGCTCCTGTCCACCGGCGCAACCGTACCCCGCGACCTGCCCATTCCCGGGCGGGAGCTGCAGGGTGTTCACTTCGCCATGGAGTTCCTCACCGCCAACACAAAAAGCCTGCTGGATTCCAACCTGGCGGACAACAACTACATTTCAGCCAAGGACAAACATGTCATT
>JANQMF010000201.1 GCA_028280225.1 Pseudomonadales bacterium
GTGCAGCGTATTCCACCATTCCACCGAGTACTTGATAATGGGGATGTTGATGGTGCCGACAATGGCAACCAGGGCGCTGGCGCGCCCCTTAAGCTCCACTCTCGTTTTGCTTTTTTTGTACATAGGCATCTATGCGCTGCGCGAAGCCATCGAAGACCTGGAGCTTAAGGGGCGCGCCAGCGCCCTGGTTGCCATTGTCGGCACCATCAACATCCCCATTATCAAGTACTCGGTGGAATGGTGGAATACGCTGCACCAGGGCAGCAGCATCTCGCTCACCTCAAAACCCACAATGCCCGCGGAAATGTGGCTGCCGCTGTTGGTGATGATTTTGGGCGTATATTGTTTTGCCGGGCACAACGTATTGAGCCGGATGCGTATCGAAGTGGTGCACCGCGAGCGTCACACTGCCTGGGTGAAAGGCCTGTACACGTGACCCTGAATCGGAAGCTGATATGCAATTTGACAACATAGGTGAATTTTTAGCCATGGGCGGACACGCGCTTTATGTGTGGCTGGCCTACGGGGCTACCGTGCTGGTGTTGTTGGGCAGTTATATCGCGGTGCGCCAGGCTGATGCCAGACAACGGCGGCGGTTGGCATGGAGCAGCCGGGAGCAGACTGAGTTAACAAAATTGAAGTAGGTTTGAGTTGATGAACCCAAAACGCAAACGCCGTCTATATATGGTGGTATTTCTCTTTGTGGCCATATCCGGGACCACGGCGGCCTTGATGGTTGCCCTTGAGCAGAATATCAACATGTTTTATCCGCCCAATGAAATTGTTGGTGGACAGGCACCCCGGGCGGTGCAGATTCGCGCGGGCGGCATGGTCCGGGAAGGTTCTGTTGTGCGCAGCGACAATAGTCTGGCGGTACGCTTTACGCTGACAGATCATCAGGGTGCTGACTTTGTGGTGCACTACGAAGGTATCCTGCCGGACTTATTCCGCGAAGGACAGGGTATCCTGGTGCAAGGCAAACTCCAGCAGGACGGGTCCTTTCAGGCGAATGAAGTGCTGGCCAAACACGACGAAAACTATATGCCGCCGGAGTTGATGGATCTTGCCCACGAGGGTGACAAATCGGGTGGGCCCGCTGGCGAGGCCATACCCGGGTCCGGCTATGGTCCAAAATCCGGTACGGAGATCTAGCTGATGCCTGTCTTACGTATGCTATGTTTGCGGCCGGTACTTTTTCTAACAGGAGTTCTAACAGGAGTTCTAACAGGAGTCCGGACGGGAGTCCGGCCGGGCGCGGGCTGATGCTTCCGGAGTTGGGTCAATTTAGCCTCATTCTGGCCGGCTGTCTGGCCATGGCCGGCGCGGCACTGGGTCTTTTGGGTCACCGCTTCGTTTTTGGCGGGCTGAGCCCGGCAACGGTGCAGCAGGGTGTCAGTTCCGTGGTGCTTGGGCAATTTGCCTTCAGCCTGCTGGCCTTTGTTGCCCTGGTGACCGGTTTTCTCCAGGACGACTTCAGCGTCGACTATATTGCCGGACATTCTAATTCGCTGCTGCCCTGGTATTACAAGATCAGTGCCACGTGGGGTGGGCACGAAGGATCGTTTCTGTTGTGGATATTAACCATGACGCTGTGGATGGTGGCGGTTGTTCTGCGCCGTGTTAACTACCCGGTATCCCTCTACAACAAAGTGATGGGTATTTTGTGTTTACTAAACCTTGGGTTTCTGGCATTTGCCCTGTTGACCAGCAATCCTTTTGTACGGCTGGTCCCCTTTACCCCGGCTGAAGGTGCAGACTTAAATCCTTTGTTGCAGGACTTTGGACTGATTGTCCATCCGCCCATGCTTTATGCCGGCTACATTGGCCTGGCGGTGCCCTTTGCCTTTGCGGTAGCGGCGATGCTGGAGGATCGTGTTGACTCGACATGGGCACGCTGGTCGCGCCCCTGGAGCAACGCGGCCTGGGCCTTTCTCACCTTGGGCATTACGCTGGGCAGCTGGTGGGCTTATTACGAACTTGGCTGGGGTGGCTGGTGGTTCTGGGATCCGTCGGAAAATGCCAGTTTTATGCCCTGGCTGGCGGCCACGGCGCTCATTCACAGTTTGGCTGTGACGGAAAAAAGAGGCACCTTCAAGAGCTGGACCCTCTTGTTGGCCATCGCCGGTTTTTCCTTGTCGCTGTTAGGGGGATTTATTATCCGTTCCGGGGTACTGACCTCGGTGCATGCCTTTGCCGTGGACCCCCAGCGTGGGGTCTTTATTCTCATTTTCCTCGCCGTTGTGGTCGGTAGTGCGCTGACCCTGTATGCCATACGTGCCGGCGGTCATCGCGCCTATGTTGGTTTTGCTTTGTTCAGCCGGGAGTTTTTTATGCTGATCAACAACGTGATCCTGGTTGTTGCTCTGGCAGTGGTCCTGTGGGGAACGCTTGCACCCATTGGCTATCAGCTTGCCGATCAGCACATTTCCATTGGCCCCCCGTTTTTCGACGCCTTTTTTGTGCCTCTGATGCTGGTCCTGGCCCTTGCCCTGGGGTTGGTGCCCTGGCTGAACTGGAAACGCACACCGTGGCCGCGCCTGCGCGCCAGCCTGGTCCGCACGGTCCCCGGCGTCCTGATTGCCGGTGTCCTGGTTGTCTATGTCATTGCCCCGGATAGACTGGTGGTTGCCGCTGCCCTGATCTTGTCATTATGGATTGTCCTTTCCCATGGTTTGAACTTTTATCAGCGATATCGGGCGGGCAGTTGGCCACCCCTGGCCTACTGGGGGATGACCCTGGCCCACCTCGGCTTTGCGGTGACTATCAGCGGGGTTGCGGTTACCGCAACACAGTCCATTGAAGAAGATGTGCGTATGGCACCGGGTGAACAAGTTCAGCTGGGCAAGGCCACGGTGAACTTTACCGGGGTCAGGGAGGTTCAGGGGCCAAATTACGTCGCCCAGCAGGGTGTATTTATCGTCTCGTCCGCTGATGGCTCCACCTTCATCCTGCGACCGGAAAAACGCCGCTACCTGGCCGGTGGCAACATTATGACCGAGGCGGGTATTCAGGCGGGACTGCTGGCGGATACTTATATCTCCATGGGAGAAGCTTTAAACCAGGGTGCCTGGGCTGTGCGGCTGCACTACAAACCGCTGGTCAGATGGGTGTGGCTGGGCGCCGTCCTCATGGCTTTAGGAGCGGGCCTGGCCATTTTTGATCCACGTTACCGCCGTCTTCGCCAACGGCAGACAAAAGATTCTCCCCGGGCTGTGCATTCCTCCGCAACAACGCATCCCCCCCGGGCCGGGAAAGGGCAAGCGGTTTGAATCGGTTAAGCTTATTGATACCGTTGGCGGTATTTGCGCTGATCCTGGTGATTGGGTATTTGGGTTTTTCCCTGGACAAGCGTAACGAGTTGCCTTCAGCGTTAATTGGCCAGGATTTTCCGGAGTTTTCGGCACCGGACTTATTTTCCCCGGATGTGGTGCGGACCCGGGCAGATCTTGTGGGTCAGCCCACCCTGGTCAATATCTGGGCAACCTGGTGCCCTACCTGTAAGGCTGAACACGAGGTGCTGATGCAAATTGCGCGGACGAGTGAAGTTGCCCTGGTGGGGGTGAACTACAAGGATGACCGGGGTCTTGCCCTGGGGTGGCTGGCGGACTATGGCAATCCATACAACCTGGTGCTCATGGATGCAGACGGTGGTTTAGGGGTAGAGCTTGGGGTTTATGGTGCGCCGGAAACATTTTTACTCAACCGTGATGGCAAGGTCATTTATAAACGGGTTGGCGACGTCAATATGCGAGTCTGGCAGAACGAGATTGCGCCCCTTCTGCAACAGTTGGAAGTTGCCCACGGTGGACCCGGGTGGGAGATGGTCGGGCGGTGAAGTTTGCAGCGGTTGTATTTTTCTGGTGTGTTGCCGGAACCGCGTGGTCAGCGGGCCAGGTGGACGTTTATCATTTCGATACGCCGGAACAACGTAAACGGTACAACACCCTGATCGAAGAGTTCCGTTGCCCCAAGTGTCTGAACATCAACATCGCGGGGAGTGACGCACCCATCGCCAAGGATCTGCGCGCAACCGTGCACCGCTTGATTGTGCAGCGTGGCTTTAGCGATCAGGAAATCCGCGACTTTCTCCAGGCCCGTTATGGTGATTTTGTGCTCTACAACCCACCCTTTAATGCCAGAACCTATCTGGTTTGGGTGATTCCCTTCCTCCTGCTGTTTGTTGGCTTGATTGTTCTGATTGGCCTGCTTCTGCGTCAACGCCGGAAGGCTTCCCCGGTTAACCTTGATGTTGATGCGTTAGAAAAACTGTTGGATGAAAAGACATGACTACCCTGGGTTATGTCGTAATGGCGTTACTGACCCTGGGCGCCTGCGCCTTTGTGCTGCCGGTGGTGATAAGGGGCAGGGGACGCATCCACACTACCCCCAGCCATGACCAGGCCGTTAGAGCACTGTACCGGCAGCGGATGGATGAAGTGGAGGAGGAAAATGCGGACCCCCAGGTTCTGGCCCAAATCAAGGATGAACTGGGTGCCGTCTTGCTTACCGAAGCGGTTAGCGCAGACGGTTCCGTAAAACACCAGGCACAATCTTCATCCGGGCGGTGGGCATGGCTGTGGCTGTGTTTTGTGCCCGCCATGGCCATTGCTCTGCACCAGTGGATTGCCGACCCCGGGGTGCTGCTCGTCAAAGGTGCGGAAACTCTGATGAGTCTGGATGGACAGGCGCAAAGGAGTGAGGTTGAGCAGTGGCAGCAAAGATTAAGCGCACGGGTAGTGGCGGAAGACGGTGATCATCGGAGCTGGTACTTGTTGGGCCATGCTGAACTTAAGCTTGGCAACTTCGCGGCGGCGGCTCAAGCCTTCGCCAGCACCCATGCGCTGGTGAAGGAAGATGTTCAGGTACAGGTTTATTGGCTCCAGGCCCGCTACCTTGCCGCCGACGGGATATTGGATGAGGTCAGCCGCAAACTTGCTGATGACCTGTTGAGCAAAAATCCTAATCTCCCCGTTGTGTTGGAGATGTTGGCCATAGATGCGTACCGGGCAGGCCGTGCGGCGGACACCGTTCAGCTCTTAAACCGGGCCATCAGCGGTTCCCAGGACCCGCTACAGCAAGCCTCGTTTGCGGTAGCAATACGCCAGGTACGCAGCACCATGCCCGATCCGCTGCCCGGGGTAAGGGTACAAGCCAGCGCTGACGGCAATCCACCCCAGGGCGCCACATTGTTTGTTATCGCCAGACCCGTGGGTGGGGGTATGCCCTATGCGGTGGTCAAACGGCCGGCGGCCTTGTTGCCGACCGTGGTGGATCTGGATGATCTGGTCAGTATGAGTCCTGAGCGCCCGCTCACCAGTGCTGAAGAATTTGAGGTGGTGGTCCGGATCAGCCGCACGGGTTCAGCCGTGCCGGCGGCGGATGATTGGCAGTGGATTTCCGGAGTACAAAGTCTTGCCCGGGCAGATGAGTCCCGGGGGGGCACCTTAATAGACCTGAAAGCTGAGCTTACCCCACCCGCGCCGGGCTAGGATTACCCTTTCAGCGGGCTGCCGGCGTGCCCACCCTCCATTAAGCCTCCGGATCTCGTAGCCCGGTAACATTTCAGAAAAACTTTGCAACAAATTGTCATCCCGGTGAACTTCCGTAATGAGCCCGGGTCTAAAAATGCCATGGGTGAAACGGCCTTTTGGGGTTAGTCCTCGCCGGCTTACCCGGGAAGCGAATACAACCACGGTGGAACGCCGGATAGTGCCTGTCTCAAACACATTACCTAATAAAATTTGTGGACCGCACTTATCGGGTATGAACTGGAAAGGTAGACGGTGGACAACATAGATTTTAAGCCTGCACTCAATTTAACCGAACAAATTGCCGATCATCTGGCCCAGTTGATTATCATGGGTGTATTGCCGGGTGGCGAGCGTGTGCAAGAACTTAAGTTCGCCCAGGAACTGGATGTATCCAGGGGTTCTGTGCGTGAGGCGCTGTTAATCCTGGAGCGTCGGCATCTGATAGAGGTGGTCCCGCGGCGCGGCGCCATTGTGCACACGGTTGATCGTGAAGATGCCTTGGCGCTCATTGATCTGCTGGCTGCCGCCGAACGGCATTGGTTGAGCCGTTTTGTCAAGACGCCGCACCCGGGCGGCAGAGCCCGGGTCGCAGGTCCCACCGGATCTGTATTTGTGCGCTTGTCAGATGCTGTCAGCGCCATGGAAAAGGGCGCAAAAGGCCTTTCCGCAGCGGATAGTGTACAGGGTAGTGATACCGCACTGACCGGACTGTTGTCAGCCCGGGACGGTTTTTATTTCTATTTGCTGGCTGGTGCCAACAAATATTCCCGGGCGGTTTTTGAGTGTCTGCTGCCGACCAGCCAGTTGATTTTGCGCAAACTGATTATGGCGGCTGTACTTGATCCCCACGACCTGGCCCGGTACTACCGTGCCTTGTGCGAAGCTTTGGAAACAAAGGATATGGGACGCGTACATGAGTTGTTGAATGCCTTTTACAAGCGGCTGTTTCACTTAAGCGATAAGTCTCTGTCGTCGGCGGAAGGGTTGCACCTGGCCGCGAATCATCACCGTTGTTCCGCCTAGTCCGATAAACCACAGCCCAGGGCTGGCATTACCCCGTTTTTTTGCCAAAAGCAGCTTTAAAACGGGGTTTTTTTGTCTAAAAGTATTACCAATACGTGAACTATCCAGTAGACTTATTGCTTCACGAAACGGGATTAATTCGTTTGGATTATGCCTGGTTCGTTGAGGGTGATTGACCAATCAAGACCTCAATAGACCGGTTCCTCTGATTTAAACGATCTATATATGCGACTTAAGCAAATAAAACTTGCGGGTTTTAAGTCATTTGTCGATCCGACAACGGTCACGCTCCCCGGAAATCGCTGCTCGGTTGTAGGTCCCAACGGTTGTGGTAAGTCGAACATCATCGACGCGGTGCGTTGGGTGATGGGCGAAAGCTCAGCCAAACAGTTGCGTGGCGAAAATATCACCGACGTCATCTTTAACGGTTCCAATACCCGCAAACCCACAGCTGCGGCCAGTATAGAGCTCACCTTCGATAACTCCGATGGCCGCATTGGTGGGGAATACGCTGCTTATACAGACATTGCCATCCGCCGGCAGGTAACCCGGGATGCCCAGAGCCAGTATTTTCTCAACGGCAATAAGTGCCGCCGCCGGGATATTCAAGACATTTTTCTGGGGACGGGTTTTGGTCCCCGTAGCTATTCCATTATCGAACAGGGCATGATCTCCCAACTGGTGGAAGCTAAGCCGGAAGAATTGCGGGTCTATCTGGAAGAAGCCGCGGGTATATCCAAATACAAGGAGCGTCGCCGGGAGACCAATAACCGGATTAAACACACCAAGGAAAATCTCGAACGTATCAATGACATACGTGAGGAACTTAATAGACAGCTTGACCGTCTCCAACGACAGGCTCAAGCGGCGGAAAAGTATCGCGAGCTGCGTGCTGAAGAAGCACTGCTGACCGCCCAGTTATTTGCGCTGCGGCATGAGGGGCTGCATGTCGAGTTAAAGGCCCGGGAAGAAAAGATACGGCTGCTGCAGATTGATCAGGAAAAACACAAGGCGCAACAGAGACAGTTAGAAAGCGGTATAGAAAGCAGCCGCAGCCGTCACACCCGGGAGACGGACCAGTTTAACGAAGTGCAAGGCCAGTTCTACCAGCTTGGGGCGGACATTGCGCGTATTGAGGAAGCTATTCAGTTTAACCAGGCCCGGGTTAAGCAACTTGAACTGGACTTGGAAACCATTGAGCAAAGAACTGTCGAAACAAATCGGCAGCTTGCCATGGACGAAGAACAAATCGAAGAATTAAAGCTGCGGATCAATGAGTTAGTTCCCCAAGTTCAAGTGCTTGCTCAGCAAGACGCAGTCCATCAGCAAGCGCTGGCGGATGTGGAAGAGCAGATGCGCCAGTGGCAGGCCCAATGGGATAACTTCAACAAAACCGCTGCTGAAACCGACCGTTCAGCGGAAGTCCAGGCCTCTCGGATTGAACATCTCGAACAATTGCTCCAGCGTTTGCGCCGCCGCCGGGACGAATTGCAAAGCTTGCAGACACAGGCTGATGACCTGGAGCAAGGCACGGACCAGGTGGTGCAATTGGCTCAGGAAATTTCAGACCTGGAAGGACAGGGCAGACTGTTGGATGCCGGCATTGATGAGTGCCTGAAGGAAATTTCGGCAGCCAGGGAGGATGTCATTGTGCGCGAGCGTGTGCTGGAGGAAGCGCGCAACGAAGTCCAGGCCTTGCGTCACGAACTGGCCACCCTGCAAGCCTTACAGGATGCCGCCCTGGGCCAGCATGTTAAAGAGGCGGATGAATGGATTAATGCCCACAATCTGGGTGCCACGCCACGGCTTGGCGAATCCCTTGCCGTGGTGCCGGGTTGGGAATTGGCTATTGAAACGGTGCTGGGGCGTTTTGTCAGTGCCCTGCAGGTCGAAGATCTGGATCAACTGGCCACATCGTTAGCCCAGTTACCTGACGGTGATCTTGCCCTGGTCGAGCAATTGGGCCCGGAGAACCCGGCTGGGGAGCAGTTGGCGGCCCCGGCACATACTGGATATCCCACCTCCCAACAGGGACAACCTCAGTTTAAAGACCCTCGGTTTCAAGGTGACGAGGTTCAAGGTGACGAGACTCAAAGTAACGAGGCGCTGGAACTACCTTCCCTTTATTCCCTGGTGCGCTCTGACGGGATGCAAACAGGATCTTTACTGCATGGGGTTTATGCCGCGGAATCCACCCAGGTTGCCATGGGCAAACGCCGTCTGCTGCAACCCGGCGAGAGCATTATCACCCGTGAAGGATTTTGGGTCGGCACCGATTGGGTGCGGGTATTGCACGACCATGACCAGCAGGCGGGCATCATTGAGCGTGGCCAAACCATCGAAACATTAACGGTGCGGGTGGAAGAAGCGGAACGTACCCTGGGTGAGTTGCAGAAACATGTCCAGGATGGCCGGGGCCGAGTTGAATTGCTGGAAGGCCAGCGGGAAGATTTGCAACGTCAGGTCACCCGCCTGAAGGAAAACCTGGGTGAGCGGCGCACCCATCATGGCGTCACCCGGGTCAAGGTTGAAGAGGCGGGCGTCCGCAGGGAACAGTTGCGCAAAGAAGCGGGCGATATTGCTGAGCAGTTAAAAAATGAAGAACTTCAGCTCACCCAGGCACGTGGGCTGTTGGTGGCGGCGGAACAGCAGCGCGAAGGCCAGGCAGAACAACGCCAACAGCTTGGCCGGCAACGGGCCACCCTGGATGAACAAATTGAAGAAGTCCGGGAACGTGCCCGCCACAGCCGGGATCAGTTTCATGCGCTGAATGTGGAAAAAGAAGGTTTGCAATCCCGTTTAGCGGCCAGCATCACTGCCCGGGACCGGCTCCTGGCTCAACAGGCAGAGCTGGTGGAACAGAAATCCAGCTTGAACGCGGGTATCTCCACCAGTACCCAGCCACTGCCGCAACTGGAAGAGGACCTGGCGGAAAAACTGTCCAGGCGGGTATCCGTGGAGACCCGGTTAGGGGAAATCCGTACAACCCTCCAGGCGTCTGAACAGGAAACACGCCGTCTTGAAGGGGCGCGTCACGAACAGGAACAACAAGTGGAAAGGCTGCGCGAACAGCTCGAAGCTGCCCGGGTTGAACGTGAAGGCCTGGCCGTTCAGGAGACCAACGTTCTGGAACAGCTGACCGGCACCGGCCACGAGTTGGAGACGGTTAAGGCTGCCATGCCCGAAGAGGCCAGCGAGGCGCAGTGGAGTGATTTGCTGGAGAAAATGGCCCGCAGAATTGCCCGGCTGGGCGCCATCAATTTAGCGGCGATTGAAGAATACGAACAGGAAAGTGAGCGCAAGGTTTATCTGGATGCCCAGGCACAAGACCTGGAAGAGGCCATGGCCACTTTGCTGGAAGCGATCAATAAAATTGATCGGGAAACGCGTACAAGATTCAAAGATACCTTTGAAGCGGTAAACAGCCGATTGGGGGAGCTGTTTCCAAAAGTATTTGGCGGAGGACACGCCTACTTAGAACTGACCGGGGAGGACCTGCTCGATACCGGTGTCTCGCTGATGGCAAGACCACCGGGCAAACGCAATGCCAGTGTGCACTTGTTATCCGGTGGTGAAAAAGCAATGACAGCGGTGGCGCTGATCTTTGCCATCTTCCACCTCAATCCAAGCCCAGTGTGCTTGTTGGACGAGGTGGATGCGCCGCTGGATGACGCCAATGTCACGCGTTTTGCAAAACTCATCGAAGAAATGTCTGCTGAAGTGCAGTTCCTGGTGATAACACACAATAAGATCACCATGGAAATGGCGGACTTTCTGATGGGCGTCACAATGCAGGAACCGGGTGTATCACGCCTGGTTTCTGTGGATGTGGATGAGGCCGCAGCCATGGCTGTTATGTAGCAGTTGATGCGGGTAGGTTTTAGCGGGTGGTTGCCAAGCCGCAACCAAGGAGCCTAAGTTGGACATAAAAGACTATATCCTTATAGGAGGCGGTATTCTCATAGCCTTGGTTGTGGGACATGGCTTTTGGATTGCGTGGCGGACCAAGCGTGAGCCACTGCGCCTGGATATTGTGCCGGATTTGATTCCCGATGATGTGGATGACATGGAACGCTTGCGCGGCGAACTGCCTAATGGTGGTGCCCGGGTGATTAACAAACGCCGTAAGGAACCGGCGCAAGTGAGCATGGAGCTTGATGTGCCAACCCTCACCGACGCTGCGGAACATCATGTGGTAAAAGAAAAGCCCACTGTGCACCAGGCCCCGCCGCGGCGAAAGGCGTCCAACGAACCCCTGGTGGAGGAGAGTGGTGAATCCCAGCCTGATTTGAGTTTTGAACCCATCGTTGCGGAACCCGTTGGCCGCGGCAAAACAAACCAACGGCAGAAAAACCAGGCCGCGTCCGCACCGCCGGAACCGGTGGAAAACAAGGTGGTGGAAGAATTGTTGGTGGTTAACCTGATTGCTCCCAAAGGCCACAAATTCTGCGGCGAGGATCTGGTGAATGCCCTGCGTGCCCAAGGTTTGCGCTATGGAGACATGAATATTTTTCATCGGGTGGATCCGGCCACCAAGGCAAAGTTATACAGTGTGGCCAATATCCTTGAACCCGGCACCTTTGATTTGTCGGATCTGGATACCCTGGCATCTCCCGGCATGACCTTCTTTTTGCAGTTACCCGGCCCGGACGATGCCCTGAACGCGTTTGAAGATATGTTAACCACCGCGCGTAATCTGGCGGTTGAGCTGGGGGGTGACGTCAGAGACGAGCAGATGAGTTTTCTGACCCGCCAGACAGCGGAACATATGCGGCAGCGGATCGCCGACTACGCCCGGCGAAGATTGTCGAAAAGGGCTTAACCGCATTGCCCCGGGGTACGCCTTGGCAGGCGTACCTTAGATGATTCCCACAGGCTGTCAGTGAATTACCGGGCAGCGTGCCCGCAAGATATCTTGCCCCCTATGAATAATCTCCGTAAGGACGTATAAAAGATGTCCTGACCTTTTGGCTTGGAGCCTGTATACAGGCGATCCGGGATCAGGGTTTATGGTCGATGTGCAAGGAGAAATAATTTGACCAAGGGTGTGATCAAGCAGCTAGCAGCCTTACGGGAGGAGATAAATTATCACCTGCACCGTTACCATGTGTTAGCTGCGCCGGAGATTGCTGACGCCCAATACGATGCGCTCTTTGATCAGCTGCTTGCCTTGGAAGCGCAACACCCGGATCTGGTGACCTTGGATTCACCAAGCCAGCGGGTGGGGGCAGCGCCCCTAAGTCAATTTGAGAAAGTCACCCACGAAGCTGTCATGTTGTCGCTGGACAAATGTACGTCCGAGGAAGAACTGTCGGACTGGATTGACCGTTGCAAGGGGCGGCTGGACAACCCGGATGCCTTGTCCTTTACCTGTGAACCCAAGATTGACGGGGTTGCGGTGGCGCTGGTTTACGAACGGGGTGTGCTCACCCTGGCGGCCACCCGCGGTGATGGCCGGGTGGGAGAAAATATCACCGCCAATGTACGCACCATTGGCGCGGTCCCGTTACGTCTTGATGGCGATAATCTGCCGGCCCGTTTTGAAGTCCGCGGAGAAATTTATATTCCCGTGGCTGACTTTGTTAAGTTCAATCAGGCGTGTGCTGATTCCGGGGAAAAACCGATGATCAATCCGCGCAACGGTGCTGCCGGTAGTTTGCGCCAGCTTGATCCAAAGATCACTGCCCGGCGTCCCCTGACTCTTTTTTGTTATAGCCTGGGCTGGGCGGAGGGTGATTGGCAGCCGGCTACCCACCATGAGGTGATAGCACAGTTCAAAGTCTGGGGGCTGCGCACCAACCCGCTGGTTCGCCGGGTATCCGGTCTGGCTGAGTGTATGGCCTATGTTGAGGAGGTCCAGCAGCAACGCACCCAGCTTGGCTACGATATTGACGGTGTGGTCATCAAGGTGGACAACCTGCAACAGCAGCAGGAGCTTGGCGCGGTGACCCGCAAACCCAGGTGGGCCATGGCTTATAAATATCCCGCGGAAGAGGCGGTAACCACGGTGGAAGGGGTGGAATTTCAGGTGGGGCGCACCGGCTCCATCACCCCGGTGGCTCGTTTGGCGCCGGTTTTTGTGAGTGGGGTTACGGTGTCCAATGCCACCCTGCACAATATGGACGAAATTGCGCGCCTTGACCTGCGCATCGGCGATTCTGTGATGATCCGTCGGGCGGGGGATGTGATTCCTCAGGTGGTATCCGTGATCGAAAGCAAACGGCCCAAACAAGCCAAGATCATTGAATTACCCAAAAACTGTCCTTCCTGTGACAGCCCCATTCTCCACCTGGACGATGAAGCGGTTGCCCGCTGTGGTGCTTCCCACAATGTCTGTCCTGCCCAGCGTAAAGAAGGGTTAAAACACTTTGCCTCCCGTCTGGCCATGGATATTGACGGTTTGGGGGATAAGATTCTGGAACAGCTTGTGGATCTGGGCCGGGTCAAAAATTCTGCTGATCTCTATGAACTATCGTTAGATGATATTGCCGGATTGGAGCGGATGGGTCAAAAGTCCGCACAGAATCTGCTGGACGCCTTGGACAGGAGTAAGACAACCACCTTTGCCAGATTCATTTACGCCTTGGGTATCCGGGAGGTTGGTGAGGCCACCGCGGCCAATCTGGCTGGCCACTTCAAGGAACTTGACTTGCTGATGTCCGCAGATATCAACCAGTTGGAAGCGGTGGATGATGTGGGTCCGGTGGTGGCTTCCCGGATATCCGCTTTTTTTGCGGATGAAGACAACAAAAAAGTGGTGCGGGCATTGTTGAGTGCGGGGGTCAATTGGCCTAGCATAGAGCGGCACGGCAAAGATGATCTGTTGGCGGGGCAGACCTGGGTGCTTACCGGCACTCTGGAAGTGATGAGCCGCAACGAAGCAAAGGCGGTGTTATCCAAGCTGGGCGCCAAGGTAGCGGGCTCGGTGTCAAAGAAGACCCACCAGGTAGTTGCCGGTCCCGGTGCGGGCAGCAAATTGAGCAAGGCAGAGTCGCAGGGTGTACCGGTTATGGATGAAGCGGAATTTATCACTTTCCTTCAGGCCCAGGAGATTATGACTATTGATTTACCAGTGTTAATTGACAGGTGTTGATAATGCGGCGATTACAGAGATTTTGCACAAGCGGGATCCGTGGGCTTAAAACCCTGCTGACGGCGCTTGTCTGCCTGGGTGAATGGGCCCGGCGCGGCGGGCGGGGGGTAAGAATTCTTGGCCTTGTTGTCCTGGCTTCCTTGCTGTGGAGTTGTTCGTCCAAGCCCCCCCGGCAGCCCAACAACGTCTGTGGGATTTTTGATGAAAAACGGGGTTGGATGAAGCAGGCGAAAAAGGCGCAGCGGCGGTGGGGAACACCGGTCCATATCAGTATGGCCTTTGTCCACCGGGAGTCTCACTACGTGGCTGATGCCAAACCCCCCAGAAAAAAATTGCTGGGTATTGTGCCCTGGCGCAGGTTGTCCTCTGCCTACGGTTATGCCCAGGCCACCGACGAAGCCTGGCGGGACTATGTGCAGGACAGCAACCGCTGGTTCCCGGACCGGGATGACTTTGGTGACGCCATGGATTTTATCGGCTGGTACAACCACCGTTCCCACAAGACCCTGGGAATCGCAAAAAACGATGCTTATCACTTGTATCTGGCTTACTACACGGGCCCAACGGGTTATCGCAAGGGGGTGTGGAAACGTTCGTCCACTATCCAGGGATATGCCCGCAAGGTGGCAAACCAGGCCAACCGCTATGCCGAACAGCTCAGGCGCTGCTAGCACCCCCCAAATTGCCGAATTGGTTGCCGAATTGATTGTTGTACACCATGTGCCCGGTGTCCCGCCTGGAAATTGGGCCGTGCCCGCCACCTACCGGATAACCCAGGGGCACATGCGCGGCGGTAAACCAGTCATGGGGGATATCGAGCAAGGTTTTAACTTTTGCCTCCTCCATGCACAACAAGGTGGTGAGCACGCAGCCTAAACCTTCGTTGCGGGCAGCCAGCAGTAAATTCTGTACCGCGGGATAGATGGAACCACCACCTACCACGCTCTGCCGATCCAGACCGGCATCGGTGAAGGTAATATGGCTTGGATTAAAGACAAATACGCAGATCACCGGCGCTTCGTGCATGTGGGTGGCCAGATAGGTTCCGGCATCCAGGGCACGCCGGGACTGCGCCGCGGCGTTGGGTGACATCTTTTGCAGGTGAGCCTCATACCCGGGGATATAACTTTGCCAATGGGGGCGGTACAGATCTTCCAGGCTCTGTTTCAGCGCGGCGTCACGCACGGCAATAATTCGCCATGATTGGTGATTACCGCCGGTGGGTGCCCAGGTGGCGGCGCGCAGCACCCGGTCCAGGACGTCCTGAGGAACGGGATCGGGACGCAGCCTTCTGACCGCGCGTTGGGTGGACATGGCGTCATAAAGTTCCATTAATAACTCACCCCCATGCCGGCACGGACATCGTTGTTCACCCCGTACTGAGGTATGGGGTAGCGCAGGCCGTTGCCGGACAGAGCTTCAAGACCCTGAATGGTCTTGGGCAGGAATTGGGGGGGTATTGCCATCAGCAACTCGTCCTCCATTACCCCACCATAACGGCGTTCTGCAAAACACGGGATCGACAGACTGGGTTCTCCCGTGGCCAGGGCACGCCCCCAGGAATCGGCGCAGGCACTTTCGCCCACACACCCCCATTCCAGTTTTTTATAACCTGTCCATTGTAAGCCGTTGATAAATAAGATCATCTGCGCGGGAGTGGCATAGATCAGGCAGATATCGGGCGGGTTCAACCGGCCGGCTGCCAGGGGGCTGACGGCCATGGCGGTATAGCGGTTCGCCGGCACCACATCCATGGCTGCCTGGTGGGCGGCCGCATCTTCGGCGGTACTGTACCAGACCCCTGTCATGCGCTCGCCGGACAACCATTCTTCGCTGCGTGGATGCAGGCCAATAACAGTGCTGCATTGGGCACCCACCAGATCCTCCGCTGTGATGCCAACGGTCCAGCCATTGCGGCTGGCCTGACCTACAATTTGATCGGTTGTGTGTATATCCTTGGGCCGCCGGATACGTGGGATGGCTTCCATTTCCTCTTGGCTTTCGAATAATTTCATGCCAATGGGGGTGGTGCGCAAGCGTAACAAGCGGTTCAGGTCGTCGACGATGGCCGCGCCATCGAAACTGGTTAAATCCGTCGAAATAATGTCAGCCATGGATTACCTCTGCCTATAATCTGAATCTGCGAAGTTGTTTTGGTCGATTAAGCCAACCTTTGGGGTGCGTCTGTAGTGCACCACCATCCGGGCAGGTCAGTGCGTCCACCCGTTTCGGGAAGCCGGCGTTCTCTTTCCTAAGAATACAGCATTAGCCGCCAGGTCAAAGGCCCGTTGCCTCGCCGCCACCGGTCTGTCCGGCAGGGTGCCGGGTCATGGGCCGGACAGCTCGCTTTGTACAAGCTTTTTGCATAAGACCCATGGCCACCCTATTATCGCGTGCAAAAGATTTGAAGGACTTTTGTGGCTAAGAGTTTTAGCGTCGTGATCACCCTGTCGCTGGGTATTGCCTTGATTGTGGGTGGGGTGCTGTGGTGGATCGGACCCAACCTGGCGAGCCTCGCCTTTGTGGATAGCCGCAGAGACGAACCCTTTGTGGTGGCCGAGTTTGTGCGCGGCGCCGCCCCGGCTTCCACGGAACAGATGGGGCCCCGCTACTTGCAGCCCCTGCAACAATTTGTAGCCAGCGAAGGCGGGGTGGCAAAACCTTACTATCGCCTGCAGCACCTGGCTAACGGGCGTTCCGCTGATGAGTGGTCACATGCACTGTTTTACCAGGTGCCGGAAGCCCAGCGGGTAGCCCAGTTAATGACCTCGTCACCCTATGCCCTGATGCGTGAGAGCGTGGACGAGCTGCGGCAAATCAGCCTGGGTACCTATAGCCAAAGCGAATACGCCAACTGGCGTCCCAGCATCCTGATATGCCTGGTGGTGGGCCGGGAATCGGTGCATATCGACCCGTTGGATGCATTGCTGGCCGACGTTGCCACCAGTGGCGGGCGGGTGGTGCTGAATGCTCAAGTTGACGTGCTGAACTCCCAGGCCCAGTGGGAACGTATGGTGGTGGTTGACTTTAACAGCACAAAAGACGCCATGAGTTGGCTTAACCGGCCGGACATATTAACCGAGCGGGATATCACCAACAGCGCCAATCGCGAATTTGCCATTCTGTTGTACGAGCAGGCATTGTACGAAGATGTATCCGCGCCCTAGCACCCTCGGCCATCCCCGGCTTGAAGTCAGGTTTCTCCGCTAACAAAAAAGTGCACGTTGCGAAACTCGTCAAATTCACCAAGATTGGGAAAGGTCAGAGCTTCCTGGGTGTGGCTCAGGCAAAAGTCCGGGTCGTCAACCCGGGCCACTCTGGAATCAGCAATGATGATTTTCCGGGTGTGGGATTTAGCCGCAGCGATCAGGGCAAAGTTGCTGGCGTCGTAGAGCACATCCGCCATAAACAGCAGATCAAAAAACCGGGGCAACTTGCAAAGGTCATCACAAAGGTTGAGTTGCACATTATTTGCCAGGGCATTACACCGGGTGGCCCGCAGTGCGTCCGGGTCGTTATCACAGGCCCACACCTGGGCAGCACCGGCCTGGGCAGCGGCAATGCCCACAACCCCGGAGCCGCTCCCGAGGTCGGCAACCCGCTTGCCGGCCACAATCGCCGGGTTGCCGGTAATCCACTGAGCGGCAGCCAGACCGCTGCCCCAACAGAAAGCCCAATAAGCAGGCCGGGCAATGACCGCATGCATCACCTCCCCGGGTAGGGGTCCGGTGGGAAAGTCAGCGTTGATCAGACCCAACTTAAGTTGAGGGAGTTGCGGCGGGTTGGCAACACGGATATTTGCCATGGGCAGGGTTTTTCGAAGAACCGTCTCCAGTTCTGCAAAGGGGGCGGGTAACATGGCAGGTATCCTGCCACATCCGTCCCGGCAATCCTAACAGGGGCAGGTAAAGGGGTTTAAAGACTAAACCCGGTTTACAGCGACTGGCTTTGGCGGCGCATCCACACCAGCCCAAATATGCCCAAGCCCAGGACGATGTAGTAGGAATAATCGAAGGTACCTGCCATGGTACTGCTCTGCTCCATGGCAGGCCCTACGAAATGGTTGTCCCGCTGAACCACTTGGGTTGCCACGGCAACCTCGGATTCCACGGGACTTGCACTTAATTCCGCTGATCCACTGGCCGCCACGTCGATGTGCAGCACCGTGCAAAGTAAGAGAACGAGTAACGGAGTAAGTCTCACTATCAGCGAATCCATCAAAGTACCCGCGCATTTTAGGTACCTGGTTCACAAACTGCTGCGCAGAGCATGTAACAGATGTAAGTGGAAAGTAAGTTGGGGAGTCGCTTGAGAGTCTCGACATTGGCAGCTGAACCTGTTTTCATATCGCGTTTTGTAGAACTGGGCTCTTGGGCCGGGGGAGAGGTGGACCGATACCGGTAATGAATATTTTTTTACCGTAGAAGTGCACTAATTGGTAAAATTTCTAGACATAATGTGGCTGGCGTAACACCGGTTAAGTCCAGAGCAGATATCACTTTCAGCTAAAACAATTTCAGCTAAAAATTCAGCTAAAACAATTTCAGCTAAAACACAGGGGAAGCACTCGATGCCAATGATCTTGAACGAAGAGCAGACCATGCTCAAAGACAGTGCCAAGGATTTTTGTACCAACAACGCACCGATCAGCCAGTTACGTAGTTTGCGGGATACGGATAGCTCAACCGGTTTCGATCAAGATACCTGGAATGCCATGGTGGAGTTAGGCTGGGCGGCAATCCCGTGGGCAGAAGATCACGGCGGACTGGCTTTTGGCTACAAAGGCTTAGGCGTGGTTACTGAAGAAACCGGACGCACCTTATCCGCCAGCCCCTTGTACGCCTCGGTATGGGTGGGTGGCACGATTATTAATCTGGGTGGCTCGGATGCGCAGAAAGCGGAACTGTTGCCCCAGGTTGCGGCAGGTACCCTGCAGCTTGCCCTGGCCCTGGAAGAGGGGCACCGGCATGCCCCCTATCACATCGCCACCACTGCAGAAGCCGCCGGTGAGGGTTATACCTTATCCGGCACAAAAACCTTTGTTCTGGACGGACACATTGCCCACAAGCTGATTGTGGCAGCGCGTACCGCATCTGACGCGGGGGACCGGCAGGGCATCTCTTTGTTTCTGGTGGACCGGGACGCGGATGGGGTCAGTGTCACCCGCACCAAAATGGCGGATTCGCGAAATGCAGCTAATATTGAGCTGAAAAATGTTGCGGTTGGCGCAGACGCCCTTATCGGCGCTGTCGACCGCGGTGCAGATGTTCTGGATCCTGCCTTGGACATTGCCCGCATCGGCATTTCCGCGGAAATGTTGGGTAGCCTTCAGGAGTGTTTTGAACGCACGGTGGAGTACCTGAAAGAACGTAAACAATTTGGTGTACCCATCGGCTCTTTCCAGGCTTTAAAACACCGGGCGGCCAACATGTTCTGCGAAATCGAACTGTCAAAATCCTGTGTCTTAGAGGCGTTGACCGCCCTGGACGAACTGCGGGATGTGGAAGAAATTGCCAAGCTGGCCAGCCTGACCAAGGCTAAGGTGGGTGAAACGTTTAATCTGGTCAGCCGGGAAGGTATCCAGATGCATGGGGGGATTGGCATGACCGACGAATTTGATATCGGTTTCTTTATCAAGCGAGCGGCGGTAACGGAACAAACCTTCGGGGATGTCAACTTCCACCGCAATCGCTACGGAGAGCTGGAAGGGTATTAGACGACCTCAGGGCCATCCCGGGGCCGAACCTCCGGTGCCGGGTGTGGTCCAATTGCCATGAATTATATTCTCCGGCAGCCCAATAAGGCGGCAAGCGCCAAATTTGTTGACCCCCGGGTCACCCTGGATGGCAAGCCCCGCGCCACCGTCAGCATGACCGGGCTGCGCACCCTTTGGTTCAACACCGGCACGCTGTGCAATCTAACCTGCAAAAGCTGTTATATCGAATCCAGCCCAACCAACGATCAATTGGTTTATCTAAGCCGGCACGAAGTGCACAGCTATCTCAAAGAGGTGGAAGAGAATGGCTGGCCCTTACAGGCGATTGGCCTTACCGGTGGAGAACCCTTCATGAACCCGGACATCCTTGGCATTCTCGAGGATTGTCTGGCCAGGGATGTGGACGTCCTTGTTTTAACCAACGCGATGCGGCCCATGCTGAAACACAGCGGGGGGCTATTGGCTCTGGGGCGGCGTTTTGGTGATGCGCTGACGATCAGGGTATCGATAGACCATTACACGAAGGTTGGGCACCAGAGTGAAAGAGGTAAGGGTAGCTGGCTGGCGATGATAAGAGGGCTCACCTGGCTCAAGACCAACGGATTTAATCTGCAAATTGCCGGGCGCAACTTTAATGCGGAGCCGGATGCGGATTTGCGGGGTGGCTTTGCAGCCTTGTTTGACAAGCTGGATCTGCATCTGGATGCGTTTGATCCGGCTGACTTGGTGCTGTTTCCAGAACTGGATGCCAAGGCGGACGTGCCGGAAATTTCAACCGCATGCTGGAGTATCCTGGGGGTGGATCCGGCCACCGTGATGTGCGCCAGCGCGCGGATGGTCGTAAAAAGAAAGGGTGCAAGCCAGCCTGAGGTGGTGGCCTGTACCCTGTTGCCCTACGATACGGAATTTTCCCTGGGTGCCTCTCTCGGCGAAAGCTTTGCACCAGTCGCCCTGAATCACCCCCATTGCGCCAGATTTTGTGTGTTGGGAGGGGCAAGCTGTTCCGGTTAAGGAGAGTCCGTGGCTTGGGGCGATACAATTCCCATGACATGCCCCACCTGTGGCGGTAACGGCAGATGTTGATGCTGCTCAGCCAATTCCTGCACACGTTCAAGAACATCCCGGGGGAACGGTGCGGAGCGCCGGGATTGCATATCTACATGCATACCCAGTTGTTCTGATGTGGCCGCCAGATAACCCTGGTGTGCATGATAAAGCTGCTCAAAGAAGTGCAGACGCTTGTGATCATAAGCCAGCAGGTGAAAATGAACTTCCACCTCATCGTGCAGGGACAGTTCCCGCAGGTAGTGCACATGAACTTCCATGGTGAAACAAGAACCCGCACCGGATCGGGTATAAGCCTCACCAATGCCCAACTGGTCGTAAACGTGGTCGACCGCGCGGTCAAAAATAACGTGATAAAAGGCCATGTTCAGATGACCGTTGTAGTCGATCCAATCTTCTTCGACGGTTTGTTTAGGGCAAATAACAGGGCTGTGCTGGGGCATGAATTTTACCCTCCCGGATCCATGTGGATTAAGCGTACAAGGGCCGGAACAGAGTATCAAAGTCAATGTTTATCGCGGCACGATCGGTTATAAACTTCAACCATGCAACCAGCGCCCCCCATCAATTTTTCCACAAAACTCAGTTACGGTCTGGGACAGGCATCCGAGGGCATCAAGAATGCTGCCTTTAACGTCTTTATTTTTTTCTATTACGCCCAGGTGTTGGGGGTGTCCAGCTTTTACACCGGTATTGCCATGGCGGTGGCGCTGGTGGTGGATGCGATTACCGATCCGGTCATCGGCTCGGTATCGGACAACTGGCGCGGCAGGTACGGCAGGCGTCACCCTTTTTTATACGCGGCAGCACTACCCCTGGGGTTAGCTCTGTTGGGCTTGTTCAGTCCACCGGCGCTGGGTGAATTTGGCTTATTTTTGTGGCTGATGATCTTTGCCATCCTCACGCGAATTTGCATCACCATGGTCTATATTCCACACATATCCCTGGGCGCTGAGTTAACGGAAGACTTCCACGAGCGCACAACGGTTGTTGCCTACCGTTACTTCTGCAGTTATGGCGGTCATTTTCTGGCCTACGGTCTGGGGTTCGGCTGGTTTCTGGCTGACCGGGACGGCCACCCCGGCGTATTTAATGTCGACAGCTACATGCCGTTGGGGGCAACGTTGGCGGTCGTGGTCGCAAGCGTAGTGTTAATTTCAGCCTGGGGCACACACGGGCGTATTCCCTATCTGATTCAGAACAGACAGGAGGAGCGGTTTGCGGGGGTATTGGCGGTGATGCGTCAGACCTTGTCTGAAGCGCGTGAGGCGTTTGGCCACCGCACCTTCCGCTGGCTTTTTGCAGGCATCCTGCTGGTCTTCACCATGGTAGGGGTCGACACCGCGCTGAATCTATATATGAATACGTATTTCTGGGAGTTAGCAAGCACCGGAAACTTTCTGTTTTTTATCGCCACACCCATCGGTGCCTTGTTGGGCACCATGTTTGCCCGCCGGTTAAACGAGTTGTTTGGCAAGAAACCCTCGGTGGTTTACGGCACCCTGTGGTGGGCCCTGTGTCAGACCGTGCCGGTGGTCCTGCGCCTGCTGGATTGGTTTCCGCAGAATCACTCGGCGGAACTGCTGTGGACGCTGATTTTTATCAAGTTTGTCCAGGGGCTTGGCGTGGTCCAGGCTCTGGTGAGTTTCAACTCGATGATCGCCGACATTGTTGACGAACATGAACTGACAACGGGCAAGCGCCAGGAAGGCATATTCTTCTCAGCGGTTTCTTTCTCAAACAAAGTAACCACCGCATTAGGGACCTTTGTTGCCGGTATTGCGCTGAAACTGATAGCCTGGCCCCAGGGCTCTGATGTCCTGAGCGCCGCTGACATCCCGACGCAAACATTGCAATGGCTGGGGCTGATTTACGGGCCCATAGTCACAGGCTTTGCCCTGGTCTGTATTTACTGTTATTCAAAACATGATCTTGACAAGGCAAGGCACGATGAAATTCTGGCGGAATTGAAGGTCATGCGGGCCTCGTCTTTGCAAGGATAAATCGAGTAAGCTCTCTACCTGAAGAGCAGCGGAGTCTTAAGCTATATGAACGGTGCGGAAACGTTAATTCGCGGGTTAGTCAGTGCCGGTGTCAATACCTGTTTTGCCAACCCCGGTACCTCGGAAATGCATCTGGTACAGGCCATTGATGCCATCGGCGAAATGCGGCCGATCCTGTGTCTGTTTGAAGGTGTATGTACCGGAGCCGCAGATGGTTATGCGCGCATGCAGACCACCCCGGCATGTACCCTGTTGCATCTGGGGGCGGGGTTGGGGAATGGGGTGGCTAACTTACACAATGCGCGTCGTGCCGCTGCGCCGGTGCTCAATCTGGTGGGAGATCATGCCGGCTACCATGTTCACTTCGACGCGCCGCTGACCAGTAACATCGAAACCATTGCCGCGGGTGTCTCTTCCTGGATTCGCACCGCCGCTACTGCTGAAGGCTTAGCCCAGGACGGACGGGATGCCGTGGCGGCTGCGTTGGCGGCCAATCCCGCCACCCTGGGTAACGTGGCTACCCTGATCATCCCGGCGGACTGTGCCTGGGGTAACGGGCACTCGGCAAATGGACCACGTTTGTACAAACAGCTTTCTGAGGTGACCAATGACGGGATTATCGAAGCGGTAGACGCCCTGGGTAACGCAGGTGCCGACACGCTTTTGCTCCTGGATGGATCAGCCCTGTCGGCTGAAGGTGTGCAGCAGGCGGGCCGGATTGCGAAAAAAACCGGCTGCCGGGTGTTCTCCACAACCTTTCCGGCGCGGGTGGAATCCGGGCCCGGATTGTTTCCGGTAGAGCGCCTGCCGTACTTCCCGGAGCACGTCACGGCGGTGCTTAAATCCGTTAGAAAGCTTATTCTGGCTGGTGCTGAATCGCCGGTAAGTTTTTTTGCCTACCCCCAATATCCCAGCCAATTGGTACCTGATGA
>JANQMF010000211.1 GCA_028280225.1 Pseudomonadales bacterium
CCATCCCCGGGGTGAGCTGTGCCGCCGCGGTAATTCCCCACCCCCAACTGCGGCAGCAGTTTATGCAGGCGCGCCGGGGCCTGGTCCCGGGCATTGGACCCCTGGGTTTTGTCGCCGCAGAAACCGCATTGCGAGACCGCTCCACCTGGATTGAGGATCTGCTGGCTTATTTACGGGGCAACCTCAGCCGCATCGAGGCTTGTGTGGGGGACCGCCTCAGCCCGCTTCAGGCCACCTATCTGGCGTGGATCTACGTGGGTGATCTGGGTCTGGAGAATGCTGAAGAGTACTTTGCCGGCCACGGTCTGGGGATTTCTCCCGGTGCCCAATTTGGCCGTGGGGACTACATTCGTTTTAACTTCGGCTGCCCCCGGGCCACCTTGGATGCGGGCCTTGAGCGCCTGGCCGCAGCCATCGACGCGGCTGCCTGAAACCCGCGGTCTGCCGGCATCACCAGAATATTGCATCAGTTTTTCCGCTGCAAAACGGCTTGAACCCAAACTACGGGTCTAGTAATGTTTCCAACCTGACAGGCAGCCCTCGTGCTGCCTGTTGCTGTTTTTACAGCGGACCTTTACATACCGGCAGCCGTTAAAACAGCGCAAGTACGGCAATACAAGTACTACAAAAGATGCGTTAAACGCACAGCGCAATAAAAACAGGCAAGAAAGACAGTAAGATAGTTAGACCGCAGCATCAGCGGTCGGGGATTGAGGTTCAGCCGTGAGCCATTTAATGAATACATATGCCCGCTTACCGGTGGCTTTTGCCAGCGGTAGTGGCGCCTACCTTAAAGATACCAACGGCAAAGAATACCTGGACGGCCTGACGGGCCTGGCCGTGGTCGGCGTGGGTCACGCCAACCCCAGCGTGGCCAAGGCGCTTGCTGAACAGGCCGGCACCCTCACCCATACTTCCAACCTGTACGAAATTCCCGTCCAATCCCGCCTGGCAGATCGCTTATGCGAATTGTCCGGTATGGAAAAGGTATTTTTCGGCAATTCGGGTGCCGAGGCCAACGAAGCGGCCATTAAACTGGCCCGCTTAAAAGGCAACAATCAGGGGATCAAAAAGCCCTGTGTGCTGGTGGTTGACGGCAGCTTCCACGGCCGCACCATGGCAACCCTCACCGCTACCGGCAATCGCAAGGTCCACGCGGGATTCGAACCCCTGTTGTCAGGCTTTGTGCGCGCGCCTTTTAACGACGTTGAAGCGGTGCGCCAGGTTGCGGACAACAATGGGGACGTTGTGGCCCTGTTGGTGGAACCGGTTTTAGGCGAGGGTGGCATTGTCATTCCCGACGCCGGCTACCTGGCGGCCCTGCGGGAAATCTGCGATACCCACGGCTGGTTGATGATGCTGGACGAAGTACAGTCCGGCAACGGCCGCACCGGCAAATATTTTGCGTATCAGCACACCGGCTGTATGCCGGATGTGGTGACCACAGCAAAGGGGCTGGGTAATGGCATGCCCATTGGTGCCTGTCTGGCCCGGGGTGAAGCAGCGGAGCTTTTTGTCCCCGGCAATCACGGTAGCACTTTTGGCGGCAACCCGCTGGCCTGTGCCGCCGCCAACGCTGTACTGGACGAAATTGAGGCCCACAATCTGTGCCAGCGTGCCCAATCGCTGGGAGAACGCATTTTGGACGGGCTTCGTGCCGGACTGGCGGGAGACAACCGGGTTAAGGAGATCCGCGGCCTGGGTCTTATGCTGGCGGTTGAATTTAATGATGACATTTCTCACATGGTGCAGGCCGGACTGGACGCCGGTGTGCTCATCAATGTCACCCAAGGTAATATCCTGCGTCTGTTGCCCCCGCTGACCCTGACGGACGACGAAGCCGACGAGTTGGTGCGTCGGGTGCTTTCCCTAACCTAAACCCCTTTCATCCACGGTGATGCATATGCCTAAACGGGATTTCCTGTCGTTACTTGATCTTTCTTCCGAAGAATTAGATTACCTGATCACGCGGGGCAAAAAGTTTCGCCAGATGCATGCCGCCGGGGAAGTCCATCAGCCTCTGATCGGTAAAACCGGTGTTCTGATTCTGCAGATGAACAGTACACGCACACGTATTGCCTTTGAGGCCGGTCTGCACCAGTTGGGCGGGCATGCTATTTTTCTCGGCACCAACGACAGCCAATTGGGGCGCGGCGAGCCCATCGAAGATTTTGCCAAGGTCATTTCGGAAATGGTGGACATTGCCATGATCCGAACGATTGATCAGGAGGATATACAAGCACTGGCCCAACACGCCTCTATTCCGGTAATCAACGCCATGAGCAGTCTTCTGCATCCCTGCCAGCTGCTGGCGGATATTCAAACCTTTGAAGAGCTGCGCGGCTCAATCAAGGGGGCCACCGTAGCCTTTGTGGGTGACGGCTACAACATGTGCCATTCTTTTATCAATGCGGCCAGGCAGTGGGGGTTCAATCTGAACATTGCCTGTCCCCCGGGTTATGAACCCAAGGCCGACATCTTGAACAGCACCAACAACGCCCGCATGGTGGAATCTGCTGAACAAGCCGTAAAAGATGCGGATCTGGTGGTGACCGATGTCTGGTCGTCCATGGGACACGAGGGACAAGAGGGTAACCGAAAGGCCATATTTGCGCCCTATCAGATTAACGAACAGCTCCTAGACCAGGCTGGCAAAGACGTTCTGTTTATGCACTGTCTGCCCGCACACCGGGGTGAGGAGATCAGCGAAACCCTGTTCGACGACCCTCGCAGCGTAGTCTGGCAGGAAGCGGGCAACCGGCTGCACAGTCAAAAGGCGTTAATGGAATTTTTGCTGCTGGGCGCCCAGTAGCCCGCCTCCGCTCCAACACTAACCGTGTGGGGCAAACGCCCTTTCATGATCGTTTAATGTAAGATGTGTTGCATGAATATCGTGCGCAACAACCCGCTCATCAGCTTCAGTATTATCCTGCCCCTGGTGGTTGTGGCGCTGTTTTCCGCCGCCACCCTCCTGCCCCGTCTTTTTGTTGACCCGCCGGCCTACAATTTTGTTTTTACGGACGAGACCACCCGGGGCAGGGAAGCACCCTTTAATCTGGAGTTCAGTGTCGCAGACGACAAGGTTGTGGCAAGGGTGTCACCGTTAAAACCCGGCCGGATGAATACCCCCATCCCCCGGCTTTATCTATTTGACCAGGCAAGCACAAGCGTGCGGGAAATCAACCTGCCCCTGCCTGATACGGTCACCGCAGCCATGGTGCTGGACATCCCGGAACTCGCCGGTTTTACCACCAACGGTAATCTTCACGCACCGGATGGATACGAGTTTCGGGGAAATACCCGGCGCTC
>JANQMF010000220.1 GCA_028280225.1 Pseudomonadales bacterium
CAAAAACAAGCTCAGCCAACTTACCCAGGTTGATTTAAGCAAGTATTCATCGGTGAGTGATGGCATGCCCGCCTTGTGGATCACCAAGGAACTGCCGGCGGGCGCCTACGGTGTGCGGGCGGAAGAGTACTTTTTGTCGTGAACAGTCAAAGCTTGTATGCCCACTGTCTGGTCCAGCTTACCGGGTTAAATAAACTGGTGGAATCCTCGGGTGAGCAAACGGTGCAGCTCTATCTGGAAGAGTTTGAGTCCAGGTTAAATCAGCTTATTCGCCCCGGGGATAAACTGATGAAGTTGTCTAACGACAAATTTTGTGTGCTGTTGCAGGGTATTGATGAGCGTTATCACCTGGAGCTGGCGGCGGTTAAGTTGGTGCGTTTATTTGATACCACTTTTGACTGTATCGGCGAACTGCTGCCGTTTAAAGTACATGCCGGCCTGGTGGTGCCCAACGAAACAGCTAAAACCACCAAGGAGCTGATTCCCATTGCCGAATCGGCCCTGCGGTTTGCCATGTCCGCCAACGAGTCTTTTGTGATTATGGAGCCCGGGGAAGAAGCGGAAGATGTTCCGGACCTGTCCCTGCTGCCGCGGATTGAAAGGGCTTTGGAACGTGGCGAGTTCCAACTTTTTTTCCAGCCCAAGGTCAGTGCCGCTTACCGTACAATAAAGGGGGCAGAAGGCCTGGTGCGCTGGCTGGACCCGGAGGCCCAGAAAGTCATTCCACCGGCTGCCTTTATTGAGGAGGCGGAGCAAAACGCGGTGATTGTGCCGCTGACCGAACACCTGATTCGATCCGCGGTGTCCACCTGTGTCCAGTGGGATGATTCGCTAGATATTGCCATCAACGTCACCCCCAAATTGCTGGAAAAAGAAAGTTTTATCGACGTAGTTGCTGACGCGCTGGATTTTTATGGTCTGGCACCGGCCAGGTTAACCCTGGAGATTACCGAACGCGGTGAACTGCCCACCAGCGCGTTCCAATACTTGCAGGTGATTCGCGACCTGGGGGTGCGCATTGCCATCGACGACTTTGGCACCGGGCACTGTTCACTGATGTACTTTCGCGATCTACCGGCGGATATCGTTAAGATCGACCAGGCGTTTGTAAAAAATATGCGTGCCGAAGAAAAGGACCGGGCCCTGGTACACGGGATTATCAGTCTGAGCCGCTACTGTGGCATGACCACCGTGGCGGAAGGGGTGGAGGATGAAGCCACCGCGGACATGTTAACGGAAATGAATTGTGACGAACTGCAGGGGTATTACTTTGGTAAACCCCTGCAGGAACAACAATTTCGGGAAACTCATCTGGCCAATCTGCCCGAGGTGAAGTCGGGCGGCTACTTTTCCCAACTGCTGTCTGAAGGTCAAAACCGCTAGCGTTGGCGGGGCTGAGATTGGGGCGCCTTGTGCAGGGGAATCACCTTGCGTGGTGATTTTAACGTTTGTTCCTGCAGGCGATTGAGCTGTTTTTCGGGGATGTGATACCGGGGCGGTGGAGTCTGCTTGTTATCTGCTTTTACCGGGGTGGTTTCGATATAGGGTGTTTTGACACCAGGGGCCGCGTTTGGGGCGGGCTTCTCCAGCCCAAGGCTGCCGGGTGCGACCAGGATCAGGCTTAGAAAAACCATGGATTTATGCATGTAACGTCTCCAAAGGCAGCATCAGGGTGACGGCCAGTCCGTGGGGTGTGCGGTTTTGCGCCCAAACCCGGCCCTGGTGCTGGGTGGCGATTTTTTTGACCAGGGCCAGCCCGACCCCAAAGCCGCCGGTGTTCCGCTCGCGGGCGTGATCCAGACGGACAAAGGGCTCAAAGATGGCCTCTAAACACTGTACCGGCACACCCATCCCTTCGTCCGCAACGGTAATTTCGTACCCTCGAGCGGTTTGCTCACAGCGGATCTCAATACCGGCACCTTCGGGTGAGTGCCGGATGGCGTTGGACAACAGATTTTCCACCGCTTGTCCCAATTGGTCCGGATCAGCTTGAATGACTGGGTTGCGCACCGGCAGTTGCAGCCCCACGCTCAAGTTCTTTTGCTCAGCCACAATGCGGGCCTGGCTGATGCGCTCGCGCAACAGGTCCGGCAGGCAGACGGGCACCCGGTGTTTATCGACGCCGCGGTTTAAGTGCAACAGGCTGTGCACTAATTTGTCGATATGATTTATCTCTCTGTGCATTTGCCGGTGGGCGTGTTCGTCGGTGGGGCACAATTCCAGACTTTCCGCCGCCAGTTGCAACCGCGCCAGAGGCGTTCTCACCTCGTGGGAAACGTCACGGACCAATTCCTGCTGGCGCGCCAGCGCATCCCGGGTTTCCTCAGCGGACAACTTAAGCTGTCTGGCCAGGGCGCCAATTTCGTCCCTGCGCAGCAGCAGGCGGTCGTCAATGTGGACGGAAAATTTGCCTTCACCCAGGCGTTTACTCACCCGGGCCAGGCGCCGTAAAGGATTGGCAACGTATAAGGCCAAAAGCCCAGCCACCAGACTGGATACCAGCACAGTGCCGACCACAAGCCAGGTCCAACCATAACGGCGGAACAGGAACCAGATCGGGTTCTGCCGGGTTTTGAACTGAAAAATCATAAAATGGGGGGAACCGTCCGGGGTGAAGATGGCTCGGGCAAACAGGGTGGGCCGGTTTTCTACGGTGGTCATCTGGGTGGTTGGGGTACTGCTGAGAATTTCTGGCGGTATGGGCCGGTTCAGCCAATCCGACCCGGTGGGGCCAATAAGATAGGTATGACCGTAGACGGACATTTCATTGTTCAGCAGCACCGGGGTGGGGTCCTGGCGGTTGCGCAGCAACCCCTCCAGGCGGTCAGCCACACCCTGAATCAGGGCTTGGGGATTCGACTGAGTCTGGTCGTGCAGTGCAAAGCGGTACCACTGGGTGGACAGCAACCAGCTCAGCATCAGCATGCTGACAATGGCCAGGGTAGTGGCCATCCAGAATTTCCAGAACAACGGGTTCATTATCGGGTCAACAGGTAGCCGCGCCCGCGCAGGGAGCGGATACGGTTGCCCTTGGTAGGGTGACGTCCCAGTTTTCGGCGCAGGTTGGAAATATGCACGTCCAGGCTGCGGTCCAGGGGTGAGGCATCCCGGCCCAGGGCGTTGCGGGACAACCATTCCCGTGACGCGGTTTTGTCCGGCGCGCGGATCAGCTCGATTAGAATCTGACATTCCACCCCGGTCAGATCCACCGGGGTGCCGTTAAGGACCACCCGCAGCTGATTCGGAAAAACGGCTAAGTCGTCGTGGGTTAATTCTTCTTCGTACACCCGGTCGTGTCCCTGACGGCGCTGCATGGCCCGCAGGCGGGCCACCAGTTCTTTGGCGCTGAAGGGTTTGGTGATGTAGTCGTCTGCCCCCAGATTTAGGCCGGTGACCCGGTGCTCCTCTTCTCCCAGGGCAGTGAGCATGAAGACGGGTGCCCGGGTCAGGGTTCGCAGCTTGGGTAAAAACTCAAACCCACTCTGATCGGGCAGCATTACGTCGAGTAGAACAGCGTCGAATTCACATTCGCGCAGGGTAGACACAGCCTTACCTGCCGTCGTGACGGTATTCGACTGAATCTCGTTAAGGGAGAAATAGCGCGTTAAGCTCTCCGCCAGATCCACATCGTCGTCGATCAAAAGTACGTTCACCGGTGGCACCCGTCTTCATGTAGCCCCACAAGATACTGGTTTTGCCGCGGTTTTGGGGTGTGCTTAATCATTCTTAACACTATACGCAGCGGGTTGGTTTTTCCGTCGCCGGCGACGAAGAAAAACTAACGTTTCTTAAGGGTTCTAAAGAGTTCATCTGCCGTTTTCGCGATTTAATTTTGCGCTGTTGTTAGCTTGGAGTGACAGATGGGTATTCAGCGGTTCTTGATAATGGGTGGGTTTGTTACGGCACTCATGCTGAGCGGTTGCGGCAGCAGCAGCGGCTCTGACGGCGGCTCCGGCTTTGTCCAACTGATCCACGGCATAGCCGATGCCCCGGCGTTGTCGGTGGAAATACTGGATGGTGACGATGTGGTGGAAGCGTTTTCGACCCTGGCATTTCAGGGGGCCACGTCACGGGTCTCTCTGGCGCAGGGCAGTTATGAGGTGGAGTTCTTTTTTGAAGACCCACAAAGCGGTTTTGAAGAACGGTTTTTGACCACTGAGGTCAACGTGACCAGCGACACCATTTTTATGGGGGTGCTGGCGGGGACCTTCGACGACGAACAGATCATCTGGCAAGACCGGCCGGTGACGGAAAGTGATACGGACAACGAGGAGATTGAGGTGGTGGCCGTTAATCTTTCCGCCACTTCGGTGTCCATCTACCTGGGCGACGATGACGAAGGTACCGCCACGGAAAATCTGGTGGCAACCCTGGCACCGGGCAGCGTATCCACACCCACGGTATTGGCCTACGACGACGATGCTGACTACATCGTGCGAGCCACCGAGGAAGGAATGACCAATCTGATTTACGAATCGGACGATGTCAACATCCTGGAAGATACCCGTTATACCGTGGTATTGACCGACAGCACCGGCCCGGACCCGGCGACAAAATCTGTATTTCTGGTTGAGGACGACGGTGCCGTGGCCCTGGCTAACGCGGTTGCCCAATCCGGCTTTATCCTTGTGAACGCGGTACCGGATGCCGCAACGGTTGATATGGTGGTGGAGGTGTCCGCCACCGGGGATATTCTGGCCGAAGCCAGCCTGAGTTATATGGAAAATTCCCCGGCCACCACGTCGGATGCCAACTTTGTGGACGTGCAAGCCACCGCATCCACTGACGCCAATGTCAGCTACAGCACCACGGTGTCGCTGAATGAAGACACCGCTTACTCCTTTGCCATTGCCGGTGCCAGCCTGGCGGAAGATGTATCGGTGCGCGCCAATGAGCGCGATCTGCGACGGGTGGCCAACGCGGTGAACATTCACTTTATCAACGCCATCACCGAAACCGATATTGAAGACAGCAGTGCCGTGGATTTTTATGTGCTCAGGCTGGGCGATTCCATTTCGGATACCGCTCCGCTTGGCGTGGATGTTGAGTTTCTGGAAGGCTTTTCCGCCATTGTGGGCGCCACCCCCTACGATATGGTGGTCACCAGCGGCGGCACCCAGTCCATTCTTGCCGGCCCGACCCGACTATTCCCCGAGGGGGGCGACCGGGTCATTGTGGTGGCGGGAGAAGCCGCCGGGGGTGGATTACCCAATCAATTAACCATTGTGGCCAGTGAATAGCTGGATCCCTGTACTGTTCAGTCTGGCGCTGAGCCAAGCGGCCGCAGCCGAGCAGACAGAATTGCCCGATACGGCTGCGGGCACCTACCGGTACACAGTGGGTATTGGCTTCAGCAATTTTGATACCGACACCGAAGACTCCGACGACCCGCACTTAAATGAGATCGGCTATTCCCTGCTGCTGGGCATGGATTTCAATCGATACTTTGGCGTGGACGCCGAATTTCTGCATGTGGAAACGGCGGAGGGGGTGGATGTCTTTGGCACCCGCACCCGGTTTGGCGCCCAGGGCATGGGCGTGTCACTGCGGGCCCAGTGGCCCCTTGCCACGAATTTCCACATCTATCTGCGCGGCGGCGCGGCATGGTTTGAACTGGATGACAAT
>JANQMF010000048.1 GCA_028280225.1 Pseudomonadales bacterium
AAGCCGTTTCGTGACCAGGAGCTTCTGGACCGCATCAACGAAGCCCTGTACATGGACGCCAAACAGGCGGAAGAAAACGCCAATATCGAGCGTGCGCGCGATCTGGTCAGCACCCTGACCGAACGCGAACGGCAGGTCTTTGAGCGCGTGTGCGAAGGCCAGGCCAATAAAGTGATGGCGGCGGAAATGAATATCAGCGAACGCACGGTGGAAATCCATCGCGGCCAGGTGATGCACAAAACCGGGGTACGCTCCCTGGCAGCGCTGGTGCGCTTAAAGCTGCTGTTGGAGCAATACGACAAAACACCCTCCTAGCCCGGTTGCTTATGGCCGGGCTTGTTGCCCACCTCCCGGGTTGTGCAAGGGGTTAACCCGGCTACCCGGCATATAGCCAATCTCGCACAAATAGACGGGCCTGTTTCTGATAGGCGGGAGATGTCCCCTGGGTAATCATGGTCCCCAGGATTAAGTGAGGCCAAACAATATGGGAACGCACGCAAAAACGACGCCAACAGCGGATACAGCGGATACAGCGGTAAGAGCGGATACAGAGGTAAGAGCAGACGCAGCAGCAGATACACCAGCAAGAGCAGATACACCAGCAGGCACGCGCGTGGCACCGGGGCCGGACGCGGTCCCGGAATTAACTGATCAGCCTGCTGAGTTGGTCAGCCATCATTGCAACAACTGTCACCGGCACTTCTCCACGGGCCTCACTCATACCTTACCCCTGTGTCCGCCCTGCTGGCTGGAAAGTGTGCCACCCCCGGCTGATGAGCCGCCTCTGCCCAGCTATTTTCAGCCGGACACATGGGAAGAACATCTCACCGAGCAGTGGCTCAGCTACTTTGACCTGTTGCGTCAGGCCCTCAGCTTACCCGGCCAACGCGGGGGGTTGTCCTTTACCCAAATGACCCAACCGGAGCAGCTCTGGTTTGCGGTAGCGGAGCTGGACAGTTATCTCAATGAGCTGGGCTTTGCCCACTACTTCAAGAGATGGTTTAACACCCCGTTGGACAGCCTGATTACGGTGGGTTTCAGCCGTCTGGAAGCCATTGCCCAGTTAGGATATTACAAACAGGCCCGGGCGGTATTTGTTGAGCTTAGCCCACCGCAGCTTGAGGAGGTGGTGCACCCGGATTATCCACCGCTGGAGGGGCCTTTTGGGTTATTGGATCACCAGTATTTTGATCTAGGCGGCTTATCCGAGACCATCGCCAGGGCTGCTTTTGCGGATGGCCTGCTGAAGTCACCTCAGGTGCCCCGTTAAGGGACTCCTGGCCTGCAATTTTGTGACCTGATGCACCAACCGCCGGCATCAAGGGGGCAGACACTGACTATGCTTACCTTATGCAAGGATTCCACACACCCTCCAATCCGGATTTGCTTGAGGTGCCCGTTGGGTCGCTCAATGTTGGCATGTTTGTTGCGGAACTCGATCGGCCCTGGCTGGAAACTCCCTTTGCCATGCAGGGGTTTTACATTCGCGAAGAGGCGGACATTGACTACATTGCTGAGCATTGCGCCTATGTCTATGTTGATCCGCAAAAGAAGACCGCCCGGGAGCCTTATCCCAAACATGCCGTAGGACGGCGCAAGACAGATCCGGATCCGGTATCGATAAAACGAGAATTTGGCCAAGCCAAGGTGGACTTTGCTTCCGCCTCGCAGACCATGGAAAAGGTTTTTGCCAAGATCACCAAAAACCGCCGGGTGGATGTGGACTCTGTACGGGTGGCCATTGTGCCGCTGATCGACAGTGTCTTCCGCAACCGCGAGGCCATGGCTGCCCTGATTCGCATGAAGGACAAGTCTGATTACCACTATCAACACAGCATCTCGGTGGCGGTGTGGTCAGCCATTCTGGGCCGGCATCTGGGTATGAGCCGGGATCAACTGGTCACCCTGGCCATGGGGGCCTCCATGATGGATGTGGGGATGACCACCATTGCGGATGAGCTGACCAACAAGAAGGGCAAGCTGGATGCCCAGCAAATCGAAGAGATACGTGGCCACGTTAAAGAAAGTGTCAAGATTGTCAGCGATTCGGGACTACGCGATGCGCACATTCTCGACGTACTCGCTTGCCACCACGAACGATATGATGCCAGCGGCTATCCGCTGGGTCTGCAGAGTAGTCAAATTCCACCCATGGCCAGAATTGCCGGGCTGGTGGACACCTACGATGCCATGATCACCCAGCGCCCCCACGCCGCGGCACGCGCCTCTTACGAAGCCATGCTGGAACTGAACGATCTGAAAGACATTTTGTTCCAGGGTTCGCTGGTTGAACAGTTTATGCAAGCTGTAGGCATGTACCCCACGGGTTCCATTGTGGAGCTCAACACCGGCGAGGTGGGTGTGGTGGTGACCCAAAATTCGTCCCGCCGCCTAAGGCCCAAGGTGGTCATGATTCTGGATGCGGACAAAAACAAGCTCAGCCAACTTACCCAGGTTGATTTAAGCAAGTATTCATCGGTGAGTGATGGCATGCCCGCCTTGTGGATCACCAAGGAACTGCCGGC
>JANQMF010000068.1 GCA_028280225.1 Pseudomonadales bacterium
AGCTGCTGACCATCCGCATACACGTACTCCCTGACCGCTGTACTCTGATCATATTCGCCAATCAACTGACCTTGCAGTCCATAGACAAAGTAAGTGGTCTGCCCGCCCACAGTCTTCTGCACTCGCTGGCCCAGCGCGTTATACACGTAGGTGCCTACCACAGACCCATTGTCACTGGCTGAGCTCATACGTCCGCGGTTGTTGTACACATAGGTGCGCGTTCCGCCATCTGTCGACAGCGTATTACCCGCGGCATCGTAAGTCACCGCACTACCGTACTTACTGGTTAACCGGTTTGAGGTGGTGGCATAGCCCAAAGTTTGTGTCACCCCACTTTCAACCTCTGTAAGGCGATTGCCCAGCAGGTCATAGGTATAGTCGACCGAAGCTGCACTTCCCAAGGTATACCCATCCACTCGGTCCATTGCATCATAAGTGTATACATCGCTGCCGCCCGGTTTGGTGATCTGCGTTATATTCCCAACCGCGTCGTAGCTATAGTGCCAGGTCACGTCCAGACCCGCACTGGCCGCCACCTGGAGTCTTGGTGCAGCCGCCACACCGGGTAAGCGACGGTATTGCTTGTCGTGCAAAGTATCGTCAAAAAAGACACTCACCCCAGCCGCATCCCGAACAGCCAGAATTCTTGTGCCTTGCGCTGACTCCGCCCCCGCATCAGCAACTAACTCAAGCTCACCTTGTGCCGTCACCACATATAACTGCTCCACAGGCGGTTTTGTCGTCGAGTCCCTGAGCAATAGTTGATCCCCTGCAATTAGCCACCGCGTGACATTGCCCGGAATATCCGGGCCCGGTGCTTGCACCACGGCCGGGGGTTGTTTGCCCTGATAGTACCGCTGCTTGATATCCCCGGCACTCAGCGCAACGTTGTGATAAGCCACTTCGTCTACGCCACCGGTAATTTGACGAGTGTTATCCCGGCCACCAATAAATATGGAGTTGGTAGTGTTGGTCACGGGGATATCCGCATAGGTTTTGCTGCCCTCAAATTTGCCGTTCACGTACAGTTCAACCGTCGTGCCTCTGCGCACGTAGGCAAAATGTCGCCAGGTACCGTCGTTGAGTCCGTCGGGGTCGGTGGCAAATTTGTGATTGCTGTCTTCCTTCAGTGTCAGCCGACCAGGCGCATTGCCATTGTGCGAGTTGGCCCACAACACCGGCCCGGGCCAGGGACTGGACAGCTCAATTTTCTCATACAGCAGTGACGTATTACCGTTGGTCCAGCGCCAGTATCCTTCAATGGTGAAATCTCCTGTGGGATTTAAGTTTGTGGCGTGGGGAATTTCGATCCAACCCCCGGACAAATCGGTGCTGTAGCCGGCATTAGCGGGGGAAGTTTGAGATTGGGTATACGTGGGCGAAATGGTGCCATGGTGACCGTTACCCGAGGCATCCAATACCGTCGTGCTGGTGTCGTCCATGGGCCAATAGCCTTCCGGGTTGTCTGCCAACACCGCCCCGGCAAAACCGCCCGGGTGCAGCATGGGATCTGTACCGGCCACATATTCATCATAGCTTGAGCTGCCATCTCCGTCGTAATCCGCTGTGGCATCCGTTGCATCCTGCGGATCCAGTCCATTGGCCATTTCAAAACCCGTGGGAATCTGGTCTAAGTCCTTGTCACCCATGCTGCTATGGCGCGCCTTAATTTCTGCCCCGGTGATGGCACGGTCATGAACGGCCACGCTGTCCATATCACCTTTAACATCAAAGTTGTGGTAATGATGGCCCATTATGGTCACAGACCCGGTATTTGCCATGCTGGGCTGCGCAATGGTGAGGGTATTGTCCAGTTCGCCATCTACCCATAGTTCCATATCACCACCTCGCCGCACCGCAACAATGTAGTGCCATTCGTCTTCTGCAAGATCTTTTCTCGTTGAAACCACTTGGACACCACTGTCCTCACGCATCGTGACCGTACCGCCGCTACCGGCCCAAATTGTGAAGCCTTTATGGTTGAAGATGTACTTCTTACCCACCAAAAGTCCGGTACTGTCCGCAGTCCATCGAGCGATCAACTCAATACTATAGTCTCCGGTGAAATCGAAGCGTGTGTCGTGTGGGACTTCAACATAGCCATCCGTAAAACCTGCTGCCACACCGGTGGGCAGCACCGAGGTTTCGCTTTGTGTGTATTGACCGTTGTACGTGCCATCTATTGAGTTGCTGGATGCATCTGTTGCCGTTGTGCCCGTGGTCTCGTTAAATTCCCAAAATGCAAGCGGTGATCCGGCAAGTACCGCAGAGGAATAGCCTGAATCGTTGACCAGTGGATCGGTGCCCGCCAGGTACTCGTTGTAATTGCTCACCCCATCCCCATCCGCATCGGGCACCGCATCGGTTGAATCGTTAGGGTTCAAGCCCAAGGCCGTTTCCAGAGCATTGGACAAACCGTCTCCATCTGTATCCACAAACCCGGGATCCACCACCGTGACACGAACCTCAACCGTATTAGAGTTGTTGGTACCATCGGTGATTTGATATGAGAAGGTATCGCTTCCTTCGTAGGTTGGCGGCGCGACATAAGCAATCGTTCCATTACCATTCAAACTTGTGCTGCCATGAACCGGTTGAGTAAAGGTTGTGACCGCCAGTAAGTCGTCATCTATATCTCTGTCATTGGCGAGTACGTCAATGTCAACAGTTTCTCCCATGTTGACACTTACTTCATCCAAATAAGCCACAGGCGGTGCGTCATTAACGTCCTTCAGGCTTCTAGCGGTTGGGCGCCCCACTAAATCTCTGCTAACGATTTGGAATGTGCCATTTCCGAAAGCAACGACATCTGCCAGACCATGGGCGCCGTATTGAATGCCGTCTACCAGATACTCGGTAATCCCTCCTAGAGTATGGCGAATTGTATCTTCGCGACCTTGAGTATCCCGGGTATAGGTCACAACCCGTCCACTGGGGTACGTCATGGTCAGCATACGGTCAAAGAGATCATAAGCGTATTGGGTGAGATAGGTTTGACTGGAGATCACCCTGGTTTCTGAGAGTACATTCCCTCTGTCGTCATATGTGTAGGTGGTGGAACCAGACTCGTCTGTAATTGAAGTGAGTTGGCCTTTCCCATAGGCGCCTGCATCGTATGTATAAATAATGTTTTCGCCGGATGCAGCCGGGTAGGTGGTTGTCAACATGCGGCCCAAGGCATCATAGGTATAGTTAGAAACAACACCACGCGCATCGGTGGCTTGGATCATGTTGCCCGCAGCATCGTAGTCGTAAGTTTGCGTGCCCGAGTCCGGGCTGGTTTCTTGAATCAGATTGTCCAATCCATCATAGACATAGGTGGTCACAATACCACGGGGATCGGTCACGGAAGTTAAGTTGCCGCGAGCGTCATAAGCATAATGGCTGATCCCGTTCTCAGGGTTGGTGACCGATTCGATTCTGTTTAAGGCATCGTAACTTTGTGTAGTCGCACGGGACAACGCATCCACCACGGTGGTTTCATTGCCCACGTTGTCGTAGGCGTAGGTGGTAATTTGGCTAAGTGCGTTGACGGATTCACGAATTCGAGACAATTCGTCGAACGCCTGGTTCGTTACGAGGACTGCATTGCCATCCGAATCTTTGCTTTCTATCTTGGTGATATTGCTTGAATTGTCCAAGGTGTACTCGATACGTTCTGAGTACTCATTATCTAATGCAATAAGACGTTGGGCGCCATCGTACTCGTAGGAGAGAAAACCACCTGTTGGCAAAGTGACACGAGTCAGCAACCCCCGACTGTCATAGGTGTACGACGTCACGACGTCGCCTTGAGCAGATTCCACGGTTACTTGAACAACTCGACCACGAGCATCGTATTCGATTTCAGTCTCAACACCATTGGCATCTCTTACCCGCGTGGGCAAACCTCGTCCACTACGTGTCATTATTTCCGTTACATGACCAAGCGAATTTGTCACCTTCTGCAGGTTACCCGCAGTGTCGTAATCGTACGTTGTGACATCGCTAACGTCAGTACGTGGACCATCAATTGTCGCAACCAAACCATGACTGTTGTATGTGTAGGTAGTCACACGCGTACGGTTGGTTGTGGTGTATGGCACAGTTTGAGTTTGCAGGTCGGTGACCGTTTCGGTTAACAATCTGCCTTGGACATCGTAGGTATACTCAGTTTTTTGTCCGGGTATGGTTTCAGACAGTTTGACGCGTAATGTGGTGTCCCAAGTATATGTAGTGCTAACTTCTTCGGTGGTCCCTTTGGCATCAATACGCTGTAACAGCAGTCCCTGATCATCGTAATCAAAGTCCGTGATCACACCGTTTTCGTCAGTTTTCGTGTCCACATAGTCGTTAGCATCGTAAGTGGTGTAAGAAGTGGTCTGTGGACAATAGCTGCTGGCTTGACCATCCATAGTGGTAAACAGGCCATTGGAATAAAGGTAGTTGGTAACTTTGCCTAACGGGTTGGTTACCGCAATGTTGTTGCCGGATACTCGATCAACTTGGGTTTTTTCGACGCCGCCAGCCAGTTCGCTGCTGATCGCCCTCGAATAGTCAATGTTGTAATCATAAGTGGCGTATCGTACACCGCTTTCGTCCACAATGCCGATGAGGTAGTAGGCGTAGTAATCCACCGGTGTACCGCCCACGTAGTCTACGTGCGGGTGCGTATGGGGTCTCGAAAAACTCTGACCTTGTGACGGAGTAATCGTTTTAGCTTCATAAAGATATTGAAGCGTCGGGTTATCTGTCGGGTTTGCGGGTGTGCCATCGGGGAAGGCCACAGACTCAATAGCATAACGAATGACCTCGTTCCCACTTTCGCTACTGGTTGGCGCATTGAGCAGTGAATACTTATACACCTGGCCCTCAGGATCGGTCATGGTTATGTAGTCCAGCGACCGGTCCTCAACAACCACCATGGTTCGACCGGTATAGTGGGTGAACGTATAGGTGTATTTGTTCCCTCCCGCTTGGCTGGTCACCGTTGTGCTCATGGTAATGGATTGCCCATATCGATTGGTTATGGAGCTAAAGCGGCCATTGTCATCAAACCGAAGTTGTGTTTTGTCGGGTTGGTCCACCACCCATTCAGAACTGGTCGCATCATAAGACAATTGGGTGGGTTCGCCATTTTGCGTGTCCCAACCGTTACCATTATCGAAAAAGGAAATTTGCCTGCCGTCGGAAAATTCCAGTGTTTTGCGTGTTGACCCACCTCTGATTTCATCCGAAATAAAGCTGAACTTCCAGCCTTCCCGTTCTATCTGGCTGCTGTAATAGCGCGTCCAGGTCAAGGGTAGCGGTCCCGTACCGCTATAGTCAGTTATTTCCAGGAACTTGGTGCCGGTACCATACGCGATTGGGTTGTTGCTGGAGGGACACCGATTGGAAGTGTCAGTGCGACATGTGACGGAAAGTAGATCATTGTTGGAGTTTCTGTTTTCTACTGCTTCTAAGCCTTCTGGGCAACTGATGGTGCCACTCACCGAAAACTTGACAGCACAGGCTGTAAAACTCCACGGAGCGCTGCACCCGGTGTGATGGTCTGTCCACTCAGCGGCATGTGTGACGTTATTTACCGCTTTAACTGCGAGTCCCGCTTCATGACAAGAGTGTTCCACTTGTTTATGGTCTCCCGCATGGATTTGTCCGCCAAGTTCAGGATTGTTGAGCATACTCCTGGCACAATTATATTCTCCACCGGAATGGGTATTTGTCGGAGTCATACACACCCCTGCGCAACTCGCATCCGCGTGTGTGACGCTCATCGCCACTAGCAAGAAGGACGAAAGGAGAACAGAGAGAATGAGATGATTATTAAGAAACGAACAAAAATGGGGGGCACTCAACACGACAGGCGCGCGAGACAACAATACAGCCACAGATCCAAGCTCCTTTTGGTATTACAACTACTCGCTTAAGCCTTCACAGCAAACAGACGAGCCCTTATTTGCGCGTACTAAATCATGATGTAATGCATAATGCAAGAAGTAGATTACATTTGTTAGAATATTTAGTTGCAGTTTCTCCACGCAACCAATTTGGTCGTGTTCGGTCTGCTGCAATAGACTTAGTCACAATGTTGTAACTTTCAAATCCTAATATGCGAGAGCAAATCGGCACCCTTTAACAGGTAGGTTAAGGATCCATGGATCTCTGGCTGGCTTCCAATGACTTCCAACGTCAACGCTGCCTAACTCACCGGCCACAAGTTTTGCGCAAACGTCTGCGTCACAAAGAACGGGTCAGAAGACGCATTCACACCTCCAACAACCATCACCGTGAGCGCGTTGCCCGCTCTGTTTTCCGCCACCGCATCGTTCCCGCAAAACACGGGGCGTGCGCCATACATCTGACCCGCGCTTAAATCATCAAATATAATGAAGGACGTAAACGCTTGAGGGTTTTGCCCGGCATACTGAACAATAAACTGCACGTTAATTAGCCGATCGGACGGGTTTTTCGGACTGACCGAGATATCAAACATACCTAATTGAGTGGGGCCATTGCCTGCCACCGGTTGAACACTTACGGTAACTTGATCGTTTCCGGGCATGCCGGCACCCGGGTTCGCCATGAGTTCTAACGCATCTACCTTGCTCATATCATCTCCTTGATTCCGATTCCTTGATTCCGATGGGTACTCCTCTCTCAAAACTGACCTCAGCAACCAAAAACTCCCACCGCAATGAACGGAAACTGCTTACGCTGGGGTCTGACCCCAACGTAAGCGGATTTCGCTTCGTTTTGATGACCCGGTTCATCCTTGGCGTGACTTGACCCCCGGCCCGGTACAAGCAACACTTCAGCCCGCAACCCATAACCGGCCGCTGTTATGCCGCAGTCACTTGTTCTTCCCGCTTTGCTGCTTTCGTTAGGATTTGGGGCGGCTGGTTACTTTGTCAGTCAAACCATGTTCAACGCCACCGTGGGCATCAACACCGCGGAGGTGAAGGGCCTTGCAGAACGCAGGGTGAGCGCTGACCGCGCCTATTGGACCGTCTTTTACACGGTGTCCGGCAACAGCCGGGATGCGATTGCGGAACTTTACGAACAATCCAAAAAAGACCAGGCTCGCATTGTGACCCTGCTCAAAGACAGCGGTTTTGACAGCCAGGAAATTCGCCCGGGCGTGGTGAACTACAACCGCCTGGAATTTCGCAACAACAACCAGGAGTTGGTGGACGAAAAATTTGAACTCAACGGGTCTATAGAAGTAGAAACCGACAAAGTCCAACTGGTTGCTCAAGCCCGGGCAAAACTCAATGAGCTGATTGCCTTGGGCATAGACATACAGAATCCACAACCGGCGTATCACTTTACCGGCCTCAATTCCATCAAGCCGGAGATGCTCAAAGAGGCCACCACCAACGCCCGCCTGGCCGCCAACGAGTTTGCCGCCAACGCCGGGGTGGAAGTGGGTGGCATACGCAGCGCCAGACAAGGTGGTTTTGTCATACGGGATGTGGGTGAAAGCTATAGTGATACCGGCAAAATAGAAAAGGATGTCAGGGTGGTCACCACAATCAGCTTTTATCTGACCGACTGACTTCGACCGGACATTGCCAATAGTTCTATCTATTCCGCAACATCCATCAGAAAGCCATCAGGACATCCCCCGCAGAATTTGCCACCCTGGCCGAAACATACCGGGGGTACCATGACCAGAGTTCAGACCATAACCCAGACTGTAATCCAGACTGTAATAATGGTGCTGTCGTTCAGCCTGATGGCCGGCTGCGCCACCCATTCCGACAACACACCCACACCGCCCACACAAGCAGAAAGTAATGTTGCAGCCACCTTCCGGGTGGCCAGTATTCAGCTATCGCCCAGCGAAATAGGTAATTTCAGCGCTATGTCTTCTTTGGTGCAAAAGGCGGTAGCCAGCGGTGCACAGTTGGTCATTTTCCCGGAGTCATCGATTCTAGGCTGGTTGAATCCCGCTGTTTTCGCCTCGGCACAGCCCATTCCCGGTGGCGCAAGCAGCCTGTTTGCGGTGCTGGCCCAACAAAATAATGTGTGGATTGCCGCAGGTCTGGCGGAACAGGGTGCACCTATTAACGGCAACTTACACTACGCCTGGGATTCCGGAATTGTTGTTAATCCCAGCGGCGCTATTGTCCTGCACCATCGCAAATACCAGGTCCTTACGAATGCCTTCGGCTCGTGCCCGCCGGAGTTCCCAAATTGCCAATACACTCAAGGCCAGTTGTCAGATATTGCCGTGGTCGACAGTCCCTTCGGACGATTGTCCATACTGGTCTGTGCGGACGCCTATACCTACAACACCGCTGCCCTGGACGCAGTTAAAGCACTCGACCCCCAGGTGGTCATTGTACCTTGGGGGGTGGGCGCGGCCTCGGGGCAGTGCAATACCCCAGGCACCAACGCCACCCAATATGCCGCGGAGGCCGCTGCCTATGTAGGCTCTGCCTACTTTATCGGTGCCAATGCCACCGGCAACCGGCCGTATGGCCGGTTTTTACCAGCGGTGTATTGCGGCAACAGCGGTTATGCCAATCCCAACGGCACCATCGGCTGGCAGGCTGACAACACCCAGCAGATTGCCTTGTTCGATGTACCTCTACCTGATTAATTCTTGTTGAGTTCCTGGCCGGAAATTGGCATCCGTGCCAATTTCTTTCTGCGGTGCCGCGCAACATTCAAAAATATCAGAACCATCAGAAACTCATCAGGACACGCAACGGCAATTCTGTAAATCTGGAGTCCAGATCGCAGGATGCACATCACACACACCAGGGCAGGAAGCTCGTTTCAAAGGCTCCGGTTTTTGAAAGGGTTGCATAGCAACCTGTAGAAAGAAATTGTCAGGGACGACGATTTCTTGACAAACGCTGACTTGTCAACAAACACGGGAGTGACCTATGAGCTTGACTGACTACGAAATTCTCACCGGCCATCTTTGGGAAGCTGTTGGCACCGGGGCCGGCATGCTTATGGACAGAGGTTGTGTAGAAGTAGCTGAAGAACTTGGCTATCTTACCCGCCTGCGCCGCAATGCCACCCACATCTTGAACAACCCAGCCGAATTTGACAGCACCCTCACCTGTTGTAGACGGGCGGGCACAAAGGCGGGTGAATTAGCCCAGGAAGATGGCGCGGTCACGATCAGCCCGGAGAATTTCCGCACCGCGTGTTTGGATGTCCAACACCGTATCGAAAACGTTCGTGACCGCATGCAGGAAGCTTCTCCGGATGAATTGATCGAGACATTTGGCGGCGCCTGCGGTTAACCCCAGGGTAAGGAAGCGCTTGCATCAAAAAACCTCCAGCCCGGCAACTAAGTTAGCATATTGCTGGGCATCTCGGCCGTAGGTCATGCGCAAGCCCTTCTTTGCACCCTCCAGACTCAGTGAGGGAAACAACTCAACGGCTTTGTCAAAGGTCTCCCGAGCGGTTGCCACATCCCCTTCGATAGCCTGTTGATTGGCCAGCAATAGCCAACAAATATAGTCCTTGGGAAAATGGGTGACCGCTAAATTGATATAAGGCCCAGCGTTAGCGTATTGACCCAGTTGCAGATAAGGAATGGCAATACGCCCGTAGTGATAGACCTTACCCCGGGGCAGCATTTGCAGAATGCGATTGTTCACCAGCACTGCTTCCTGGGGACGCCCGGCAAAGGTCAGGGCCATGCCGTGATATTCAAACGCTGTGAGCGACGGGAACAACTCTACCGCCCGGGAAGTGAGCGCTACCCCTCGATCGTGTTGGCGAATGCGACTGAGCGCCGTGCCGCAGCGAAGAATGGTGTACAGCTCGTTTGGATCTATTTCCAACGCAATATCACAACTCTCCTCAATTTCCGCAATAGCTTGTTTGGTATCAGCGGCTATGCCATTGGCCACTTCCCAGGATAAAAACTCGGCCTTGGCTGCATACGCAAAGGGAAGCTGAGGCTGCATGATCAGCGCCTGCCGGATCATCTCGTCCCGGCTGGCAATTTGATCCACATTCATCGACCGGTAGCGGTCGGCAAAAATCAGGCGTTCCCAATAGGACAGTTCCTGCCAATCAGTTTTTTGTCTCAGCCCCATCAGCTTATGGCGCAGGAGCTCATCAGCAGTGTGTTCCCCTATCATCTCCCCCACCCCACGGTATTGCTCGTCGGATAAGTTGATGTCGCTGACATGTTGATCAACGTATACGCGGGTACCGTCCCGCAAATTGCTCAACGACCACGACCAGCTAAGCTCACCGTGTATCCGCTCTATCGCAACAGACAACTCATACCCCGCGGAAGATTCGGGATCAACCCGCTCTAACACTCTGAATGAGGCACTCCGCCAGCGCAGATACCGGGCCAGTGTCCACTCAACCGAATGGGCATTTATCAGGTCGCGGCCATCCACCAGCGACACGGCAATTTCAACCAATCCCAGGCTGGTGGGGTCAGGTTCATCGATACTACGAACCGGGGCAATAAACCGGTAACCCTTGCGTGGCACAGATTCCACGTAGCGGGGGCTTCTGGAGTTGTCACCCAGGGCTTTGCGGATCACCGCAATAGCCCGATGTAGGGCGTTGTCGCCAACCACCGCCCCCTGCCAGCCTTCGTCCAACAAATAGTCCGCGCTGAGGACACGGTTCGGATTCTTGAGGAGCAGCACCAATACCGCCATCACCCGGGGCTCTAAGCGATGTTTTGCGTGTTCACTGGAAACCAGCAGCGCTTCCGGGTCACAAGTCCACTCGTTAAAACGAAACAAAATGCCTCCAAAGCCGACCGAAAAAGCGATTTAAACGCCGCCGGATACCACACCTTCCATGACGCCAACAGTTCATCAGAACTTCATCAGAAAGTCCAAAGGACTTCTTGGCAGCAAAGGGCCAAATTAACCAAACTCAACACTCGACAAAGGATGTCTCATGAAGTTGCCCAGAATAATCTTGCGTGAAAATCCGAATTTAGACTACATGCCCGTGGGCAACGCACCGGCCACTGTCGCGAATGCAACACCAACCGATAATCGCATGACCATGGAACTGGAACAAATGTCTTCCGAGGAAGCCGCCCGGGAGGCACGCCACAGCGACGTTTTGGCTATTGCCCCGGATATGCCCACGTTGCTCCTTGAACCGGTGCTGACAAACGCTTCGTTTGAGTCAGATCCCGTCGACAGTCCAAACACTTGGGGCTTGCACGCCATTGGTGCACTGGACAGCACCTTGGGTGGCAGCGACATCAAGGTTGCCGTTCTGGATACCGGCATCAACCGTGACCACCCGGCTTTTCAGAACGCCCCTATTGTTGAAGCCGATTTCAGCGGGGACGGCAATGGGGATACCAACGGCCACGGCACCCATTGCGCCGGTACCATTTTTGGCGGCGATGTGGAAGGCAAGCGAATCGGTATAGCCCGGGACATTTCCGAGGCGTTGGTTGGCAAGGTGCTCGGCAACAACGGCAAGGGTGGTACCATCGCCACCCTTCAAGGTATGAACTGGGCCATCGATAGAGGTGCTAACGTAATTTCAATGTCCTTGGGCATTGACTTTCCGGGCTATCGGGAACTGTTAGTTAACGCCTACGGCTATCCGGAAAACGTGGCCACCAGCATGGCGCTGGAAGGCTTTCGTGCCAACCTTGTGGCTTATCAGGCAGTGGCAAAAGCCGTTGCCGTACGCAGCGGTTTTGGCGTCAGCACAATTGTGGTGGCAGCCTCCGGCAATGAAAGCCGCCGGGAAGAAAATGACAAATGGGTTATTTCCGCGGGGATTCCTTCAGCAACCCGGGGGATCATTGCCGTGGGTGCCGTGGGTAAAACCAATGCCGGTCTGGCACCGGCACCATTTTCCAATACCGGCGTCAACATTTCCGGCCCCGGCGTTAACATAGAATCCGCCGCTGTCGGCGGCCAGGGCTTAATCAGTTTTAACGGCACCAGCATGGCCACCCCCCACGTGGCCGGTGCCGCTTGTTTGTGGGCACAGTGGTTAAAAGAACGTGCGCAACTTTCGCCAATGAATCTCACCAGCAAGCTCATTTCTTCTGCAACCACAACTGACATAGTGCCAAACACACAACCCGGAGACATTGGCCTTGGAATTGTTCAGGCTCCGATCTAATGCAGGGGGCTTTAAACAGTTTCTAAATTTAGGAGAAAACAGTGAGTGACCAAACCCCGCAACCCCCCAGAGGCTCAGCGTTTCGTTCGTTTGCGCAACAAAATAACTTGTCCGACCGGCAAATTGCTTACGCACGTTCCGCCGGTGTGCGCAACGCCGCAGACTTCTATAGCTTTCTGCGTGCTTCGCCGGATATCGCTGTAAAAGAAAGTTTTGATACCCCTCACCTGACAGATCTGCTGTTGCAGGAGGGGGCGGTGGCCCACATGATCCAGCGCAATCAATTGCGCGACCCAGCAAAAACAGTCTGGTTTGGCGCCACCGCGCCACCCGGGGCAACTTTTCAAGTCGGCCAGAGCGCCCCTGACCTGACGGATCAGGAAGTTGCTCAGCTTGCGTCTTTTGAAGTGGGTCCGTTGGCCGGCCAAGCGGCTGTTGGTGTTACCACCTGTGATCCCTGGCCGGTGAGGGATCAGGAACAACGCGGAACCTGTGTATCTTTTGCTACCACGGCCGCGTATGAACTTTATCTGTGTGCTTTGGGGGAAAATTGGCAAGACCTGTCCGAACAATTCCTTTATTGGGCGATTAAAAATCACGCCCTGGACGGCATCCCGAATCAGGATGGAACGTGGCACGAGTTTGCCGTAGAAGCGTTACAGGAATTTGGTATTTGTGCTGAAGAAGTCTGGCCTTACGATCCAAACCCCGGACCCACCGTATCACATCACCCGCCACCGGCAAACGCCGAAACGCTGGCCGGCGCGCTGCGCACCCAGCAACCTCGAGCCACTGCATACAACCAGATCAGCGGCAAGGCGCAAATGCTGCTGGATAAACTCCACGAACACAATGGTGTTGCCATTGCTCTGCCGGTATTCGATGCTCCCGGCGGCGGCATCCACAATTGGGGCACCTTCATTACCCAAAACTATGGTGAAGTGATGAACCCGGTTGCCGGGTGGACAACCGGTGGCGGCCATGCCGTGTGTTGTGTGGGTTTTGTACCTGATGAAGAAGAGCCCTTGGGTGGTCACTTTATTATCCGAAATTCATGGGGTACCGAGCTGTTTGGTTCTGAACTGCCGGATCCGGAATACGTGGGTCCTGAGCCCGGCTATGGACAGGTTTCTGCCAGCTATATTGACCGTTACCTGTGGGAGGATTGCACCTTCTAGAATTGGCGATATTGACCAAAACGTGCTAGTTTTTGGAGGTTATGAAGCTAAATCTCGAGCAGGACAAGACCTTAATCGTTGGCGATTTTGGAGACGTTGGGAAAGACAACACTCTTCACGTTTCTGTGGAAGTGTTCAGCATGGCACGGACCCTGGGGGCACGTACCGCCGAAGCACTCTATGACATGGTCAACACCAGCCCTGACGTAGTGGGTAAGATTCTGAATTGGTCAGACGAGCAAGTACAAGCTGCTGCACAGAATCTGGAAATCGAGATCACCAAGGTCAGGCCCCAGTACTTCTCACGCAAACGCGCAAACACCAAACAGGTACATTTTGGCGCACTTCCTCCACGCCCACGCTGAACCCAGTCTCCATCGCGAAGGCGTAAATATCACCTTTACCGGCGAAGGTACGTGCTGTTCAGATCAGTGGCATATGGGGGGCTGGGTTATGCAATTCAACTATATTGCCCCCAACGAAGTGTTTGAACTGGAACGTAGTTTAGGCAGACACTTTATCAAGGTGATTTTCGGCAAGCTCAGTACACCGCAACGCGGTCCTGTTGCAGAAGCCAAAACCGTGCGCTCCACGGAGATCAGGACTCCATATATTGTTGCCGCCGATCAGGGCGCTCTGGTTGCCCAATTTACCGAAACGGCGAATGTGCCCGCCAACTACAGCAATATGGATGCGTTGACCATCACCGGCCCTTACGAGGAAGCGTTCGCTTGGAAGAGTTTTGCAGACAGGTTTGGTGCATTCCTGCCCAGCCTTAACGACGCTGATGCTCACATGTCCGGCGGATTTCATTTGTTGGACAATGACGAGGCCGAGATCTGTTATGTCAATCTGTGGACAGCGGGGAAAGGAGTAAACTTAAGCACCCACAATCATGCCAAGCCGCCTACAACTCTTGCTCCCGCCTTTGCCGAAGTACATTGGGTGTTTAACAACGGCAGCAAAAAGGGTGGCATGTATACCGCGGACAGTCGGGACGGACCCATTACCCGGCGCTATCCCATGCAACGTGGGGAAGAACACGGCGCCTTTTTCGCAATCGACCCCACCACCGGTCAGCCAAAGCTTCGAGACAATGGTGCTGTCGAATACCCCTGGCACGGCTGGGAGGCGGGCACCGACATCAACCCCATACAAGCCTACGACGTTGTGGCCGCATTCGAAACAAATCCCAAGTACCTGTAGTTCAACTACACACTTCACTTAGCCGGCCATTGGCACGGAACAATTTCTTTCCTCCTAACCGGCAGATCTAATTTTTCGCCAACCGGAAGAATCGCTTGCTCGCCACAGATATATAGTGTTAGCTTAACTTCACAACCCTGAGCCACCTTGCCGCCATGCTCAAAACAAACGACCAGCCCAGCAGCAATGTCAAATGCACGTTCTGACGGTTCTTGATTTTAAGCAACTGTTGCAACAATGGTGTGAGCTTAACAACGATCAGTTTAACCTGTATTGGCCGCTGATAGGGGGTTGGGAGCCATGGGTGCAGGCCAGCTACGCCGCCTTTGTTATTCACGCATATCCAACAACCAATATATTGCGCGAACAGCATATCTACCAAAATACGTTTCAACGCGTAGCCTGGCTGGCGAACGACACCGCCATGGAGATCACCCACACCATAGCCGCTGAAATTAAGTGTCAGTCCACAGAAAATCGGAACAATTTCACCGCCGCCCTGGACAACGACTTGAGCAAAATGGACGAAACAAATATTGCCCCCAAGTACAAAGGCTGTGTAAGGATCTGTGCCGGCATCGCATTTGAGAACCGCGCCCGCCAGTGGATGTTAGACCACGGCTTCACCCCGGTCTCTGAAACCAAGGAGATAAGTTGCCAGATCTACATCTTCCCCCCTGCCAGCCCAATGCCTTACGACCCAAACAACACATAGAAGTTTAGGCCGGGGCGGCAGCCGCTGCCACGGACCGGAGTTTAGCCGCCACCCCATCCACACCTTCACCAGGTAGTATTTCTTTTGCTGAATCCCGGGCATATCGATCACAGTGTGCGGGAGCTGCGCTGTGTCCCGCCCAGCTTAACATGGAAACATCGTTGACGCTGTCCCCTATCGCTAAAACATTTTGTTGGGCAATGCCCAACTCTCCGGCCATAAGACGCAGAGCATTTCCTTTGCTGGCATCAGGTGCATGCACCGCTGTTACCGTGGGAAAGTCCAGCAATGTAATACGCGCCCCGTAACGTGCCTCCAGTAATATGTGGACGTCCTTCGCCTCTGCAGCGCTGCTGATGATATCTATGCCCGTGGCGCGCACACCACTCAGGTGCGGTTGCGGATCAATCTCCATGAGCACCTGGGATACATCCGCAAAGTACTGGGCGGAAGTTGAAGCCTGGGTCACCAGGTAACGCTTTGAGTCAAACCATGCCAACGACCAGTGGTGTTGCTGAGCATAGTCAAACAGCTCCTGAGCAATGTCTGGGGCAATAGTACAGCCCCGCAGCAAATCACCATTGCGCGCGTGAACAGACGCACCCTGCTGGCAGATAAGCGGCTGATCTATACCCAGGTGATCCGCAACATAGGCGGTTCCCGGATACATCCGGCCGGTGGACAGGACCACCACAATACCGGCCGCCATCAACCGGCTCACGGCATCTACCATGTTGTTGTCCGGCAACGCATCTACCGGCACACCGGGCGGCAGCAGAGTCCCGTCGATATCCAAGGCAACTAAGCGAATCAATGCACATCTCCTGAAGGTTAAAGACACTGTGTTAATACGTTGCAATTATCCAACAGAGCCCGTGTTGCATTTCAAGGCAAAATTGGTGTTGACCTCAACATTACTTGAGGTATTAGGCTGGGTCAGTCATCTTTATGCAAGGGGATCAACATGCCTGACCATCTCTTAACATCCGGAGTTGTGGGCCTGGCACGGACGTCAAGCATATTTCCAGATTTATGGTTTCATGGCCATCATGGCGCCGGGGTGTTGGCTGCATACTTTATGTGCGCCGAGTTGGATTTGGGAAAATCTGTTGCGGCAGCCGTGTGTGACTTTGCGGAAGATATCATCCGCCGAACGCCGGAACTCTTTACTGAGGATAGCCACCAAGATTCACGCCCGGCGGACTTCGGCTTAGTGGCCTCCACCCTTGAGCAGCATATTAAATGCCTCACTGCAGATGGCCATGATGTAATTTTTGCCAGCCTGGCTCTCAAAGCCTTTCACCTAAATCCGGAGCTGGCCACCGCAGCCCGGGTGCGGGGCATTGTTGAGTTGATTCAACATGCGCAAACGGACAATCCCAAACGCTACTACGGATACCACAATTACCTTGAAGACCCGGTGGACTATAGTGAAATCCCCCGTTTTGAGAACCTTGGGCAAGCGGTAGCTTATGCGCTGGCGGACCACCAAACCGTTTACCCGGATCAGGTGATTGACGGCCAACACTATTTTCTTGCCGGCAATAAGCTACACGACATAACCCATGCACAAGCCCTGGTGGACCTGGAACAAATGGGTTATTCACGGCTCGCAAATAGGGGCATCGACGCACTGCGCAAACAACTGCACCTTTGCAATACACAACGCTTGCCGGACACCCTCACCCCCTTTGCCTCAACAGACACGCTTAACCCTCTGCATCTTTCCTTTTGGCAGCGGGACAAAATTGATGCCCACCAGGTGAAGCTAGCTTATGCAATACTCAGCTTGCAAAGGTATCTTCCAACGCACAATTGGCCCGCCACACTGAAAGACGTATCTGCCTACTGGGCACTACTAAATTAGCAACCCAAACCGCTAACGTTGGGGTCAGACCCCAGCGTTGGCGAATTATCGCTGGCTGCCGGTGGGCATATCCGCGCATCGAAACTGCTTACGCTGGGGTCTGACC
>JANQMF010000094.1 GCA_028280225.1 Pseudomonadales bacterium
GTTTAAATCCAACAGACCGTCGACATTGGACAAAAGGGCCAAGCGCGTGGCACCGAGTTCTTTAGCCACCAGCGCGGCCAGGTGATCATTGTCGCCAAAGCGGATTTCTTCGGTGGCCACCGTGTCGTTTTCGTTAATTACCGGCACCACACCCAGGGCCAACAGTTGTTCCAGTGTGGCCCGGGCATTGAGGTAGCGTTGCCGGTTGGCCAGATCATCGTGGGTTAACATGATCATGGCCGTGCGCCGCTGGTGAGCTCCCAGGGCACGCTCGTAAGCTTGGGCCAATCCCATTTGCCCAACTGCGGCGGCAGCCTGGAGTTCGTGTATCGCGGTTGGCCTGGTACCCCAGCCCAACCGGGCACAACCTTCTGCTACCGCGCCGGATGAGACCAAAATGACATCAAACCCCTGGCCTTTCAGAGTTTCGATCTGCCGGCAGTAGTCATCTATTTTTTCTACCGCCAGACCTTCCCGGGGGTGGGTTAACAAGGCGCTACCAATTTTGACTACAATCCGCTGACGGCTGGTTGGCACACTATTCCCTGACATAGACCACCTCCATGTCATCATCATCCCCATCTTCCTGCCGGGCCTCATCACCACCGCGCCGCGCCCGGCTGAGTTCCGCCTGGCGCAATATATCCGCACTGATACGCTGCTGCAGTTCTTCGCAGTATTCCGCAAAAGCTTCATCCGTGGCCACTCTTTGCTGATGTGCCTGCAGAAATTGCATCAAATCCCGGGTGAGGCTTTGCAGACCAATATCCCCCAGCGCGGAAACCTGATGAACCGGCCGGTCGGGATATTGCTGCTGAAATTTAGCGGACAGCAGGGTCAACTCTTCCGCCTCGAGCTGGTCCACCTTGGACAAAACAATCCATATGGGGCGTTCCATCAGTGGCGGGCTATAGGCGTCCAGTTCAGCTTCTATGGCCAGGGCGTTGGCCAGGGGGTCACTGCCGTCTTCCGGCAACACATCCACCAGATGCAGCAGCACCAGATTGCGTGCCAGGTGCCGCAAAAACTGACTGCCCAGACCGGCCCCCGCTGCGGCACCCACAATCAGCCCGGGGATATCCGCCATGACAAAACTGGCATCTACGCCCAGGCGGACCACACCCAGGCTCGGCACCAGGGTGGTAAACGGATAGTCCGCCACCTTGGGGTTAGCAGCGGACACCTGACCAATCAGCGTTGACTTGCCGGCATTGGGTAACCCCAGCAAACCAACATCTGCCATTAACTTTAACTGCAGGCGCAACCGCCGGGATTCACCTTCCTGACCCGGCGTGGTTTTTCGGGGCGTGCGATTGGTACTGGATTTAAAAGCCGCATTGCCCAGACCCCGTTGCCCACCCCTGGCCACCAGCAGCTGGTCTCCGGCTACGCTGAGGTCCCCCAACTCCTCCATGGTGTGGGTGTCGATGACCGTGGTGCCTACCGGCACCTTAACCAGACAATGTGCTCCGGCGGCCCCGGTTTTGTTACGGCCGCTGCCCGGGGTACCGTTTTTTGCCTTGTAGGCGGGTTGAAAGCGGAAATCAATCAGCGTATTGAGGCCCTGGTCCGCAACCAGGATCACATCACCCCCGGCACCGCCGTTACCACCGTCGGGCCCACCCTTGGCAATATACTTTTCCCGGCGAAAGCTTAAGCAGCCATTGCCGCCTTTGCCGGCTTGTACATGAATGGTTGATTCGTCGAGAAATTGCATGGTTGATCACCAGATAAAAAAAAACCCCGCAAACGCGGGGTTTTTTTATCTTTTTGTCAGCTTATGCCTCCGCTGCCACAACACTGACCGTTTTGCGGCGTAATGGGCCTTTCACTGCAAATTCGACAACACCGTCCGCCGTGGCAAACAGAGTATGGTCCCGTCCACAGCCTACGTTAGCTCCCGGGTGAAACTTGGTGCCCCGCTGGCGCACAATAATATTGCCCGCGCGCACAAATTGGCCTCCGGACTTTTTCAGGCCCAGGCGTTTGGATTCTGAATCGCGGCCATTTCGTGTACTGCCGCCTGCTTTTTTATGTGCCATGGCTGATTCTCTACTTAGCTGATTGCGGTAATTTTAACTTCGGTAAACCACTGACGATGGCCCTGACGCCGCATATAATCCTTGCGGCGTTTAAATTTGATAATACGGATCTTTTTGCCCCGTTCGTTGCGCACCACTTCCGCCGTTACCTTGCTGCCTTCTACATAGGGTTCACCCACATTGACGGTATCCCCATTGGCCACCATCAGCACTTTGTCGAAGACGACCTCATCACCAGGTTCTGCCTGGAGCAGTTCCAACTGCACCACATCACCCTCAGCAACGCGATGTTGTTTACCACCGCTTTGGAATACCGCAAACATAACTCTACTCCTGACGTCTCACAGGCGTTATCCTAGCCGCCCGTAAGGTTTTGATCGCCGGCACAAGGCTTTTACCACCGGCGCGAAAGGCGCAGTATTCTAAGGGCAAAGTTTTTAGATTACAACGAGTTATAACCCGGCCACCCAGCATTTTGATGGGTTTAGCGGACACGATAAGACCAGAATATGTCAAATTTGCCAGCTTCCAACTCCCCCTCTCCCGCGATCAGCGCCAAAGCGGCTGCCATTGACGAATTGCGCCCGGTATACGAGCTGGTGGAGGCGGATTTTCGGGCGGTAAACGACCTGATTCCGGCCAAGTTAACCTCGGATGTGCAACTGGTGGAGGAGATTGGACACTATATTGTCGAAAGCGGCGGTAAACGCCTGCGCCCCCTGATGGTATTGCTGACCACCGGTGCCCTGGGCTACCGGGGTAAAAAACATCTGCAACTGGCTGCCATCATCGAGTTTTTGCACACCGCCACCCTGTTGCACGACGATGTGGTTGATCATTCGGGCATGCGCCGGGGCAAACTTACCGCCAACGAAAAATGGGGAAATGCGCCCAGTGTTCTGGTGGGTGACTTTTTGTACAGCCGCGCTTTCCAATTGATGGTGGAAGTAGGCAGCATGGACATTATGGCGGTGTTGTCCAGTGCTACCAACACCATTGCCGAAGGCGAAGTTATGCAAATGGCCAATGTCGGTAACCTGCAAATTTCCGAACCTCAATACCGGGAGGTGATCCGCTGCAAAACCGCCCTGCTGTTCGAAGCCGCTACCCACACCGGCGCCTTGCTGGCCTGTGCCGGGGATAAGCCTGAAGAGGTGGAGACCCTGCGCCGCTTTGGCCTGCACTTCGGCCTGACCTACCAATTGGTTGACGACTGGTTGGACTACACCAGCGATACCGCCACCATGGGCAAAAACGCCGGTGACGACCTGGCTGAAGGTAAGCTCACCCTGCCTTTGATCTATGCCCTGGAAAATGCCAGTGCACAGGATGCGGCGATCATCCGCCTGGCTGTTGAACAGAAATCTGCTGACAATCTGCAACACATTGTGTCCATTGTGCAGGGCTGCGGGGCACTGGACTATACACACAAGGCTGCGGTGGATGAGTCTGCCAAGGCATTGGCCTGCCTCGACAATCTGACCGACGGGCCTTATGTGGAAGCGATGCGCACGGTGACTCGATATAGCACAGCGCGGCTGTTCTAGTGACCGTATTTGTTCGGGTTTTTCTTTGCGGTTTGTTATGGGCGCCCCTGGGGTGGGCAAATCCACAATCTATCCATTTCCAACCCTGCGCTTTGACCGGCAGCGGCGGTAACGGCAATTTGCACGCCGAATGTGGAACCTGGCTGCAACCCCTCAATCCCCGGGAGCCCAACGGTCAGCAGATAGAGCTGTTTGTGGCCCGTTTGCCCACCACTGCCGTAGAACCCGCCGCAGATGCCTTTACCCTTATTAACGGCGGCCCGGGTGCCTCGTCTGTTGATCTGTTGGTGGACTTTGCCCAGATTGTGCGGGCCTTTACTCGTCAACGTGATGTCATTGTCATTGATCAGCGGGGGACCGGCCGATCCAGCCCGCTGACTTGTGACGACCTGACCGACGGAATTGAAAGGCCGGATACCGAACTTGCGTTGAAGCTGACCCGTCAATGTATTGCCGGGCTGCCCCACGACCCGCGCTTTTTTTCCACCACCGTTGCGGTCACGGACTTGGAAGCGCTGCGTAAAAATCTGGGTTATGAACAACTGTCTATCTACGGGGTATCTTACGGCACTCGCGTGGCCATGCAGTATCAACGCCTTTATCCGGAGTACACCCGGGCGGTGATCATCGACGGTGTAGTGCCGCCCCAGCGCATTCTGGGTGGGGACATTGCCATCCACAGCCACAATACCCTGAACGCGGTGCTGCGCCGCTGTAGCGAAGATGTGGTATGTCAGACCGCCTTTCCGGATTTAGCTGACGAATTTGATCAATTGGCAGACAGACTCAAGACAACCACTATCCCCCTGCAAGTGCCTCATCCCATCACCGGTCTTTCCACCAGCATTGATCTGAATTATGGGCACTTGGCCATGTGGCTGCGTTTTTCGCTTTACTCCCCGGAAATGTCGAGCCTGATCCCGGTGATTATTCACCAGGCAGCGGTTGAGGAAAATTATTTGCCCATTGCGTCCAACGCCCTGCGCCTGGTGCACAATATTACCACCGCGGTGAATTACGGCATGCACAATGCCGTGGTGTGTACCGAAGATGCACCCTTTTTCGCCCAGCAGGAAGTGGACTTCAGCGCCCTGGACAACAGCTATCTGGGCCGGGATATGTACGACACGCTGGCTGCCTTGTGCAGCATCTGGCCACCTGGAGAAATGCACCCGGCCATGAACGAGCCGTTGCAA
>JANQMF010000098.1 GCA_028280225.1 Pseudomonadales bacterium
TTTGAGGAGGTATTTGCCTGCAAAACCCTCACCGCCAGCCTGGAGCGTCACAACTTAGCCCCACAGACCGGGGTTTTTACCCTGCCCACCGCCTTTGAGGCCCAGCTCAATGCTGACAGTGACGGCCCAACCGTGGCTATTCTGGCTGAATACGACGCCTTGCCGGGAATTGGCCATGCCTGCGGCCACAACATTATCGCCTCGTCTGCCCTGGGCGCCACGCTGGCCCTGCAAGCGGTGGCAGACCAACTCCCGGGCCGCATCCGGTTACTGGGCACACCCGCGGAAGAGAAAGGTGGGGGTAAAGAACTGATGGCCCGGGCCGGCGCCTTTGACGGGGTGGATGCAGCGATGATGATCCACCCGGCCGGGGTTAACTTGTCTTCCATGCCCTGCATCTGCGTGGCCGAAGTGGAGGTTATCTACCACGGCCGTTCCGCCCATGCCTCCGCCATGCCGCACAAGGGGATAAATGCCTTGGATGGTTTACTGCTGGCTTACCAGGCCATCTCCAATTTGAGACAACATATTCGGGCAACCGAGCGTATTCACGGCATTGTTACCGAAGGTGGCGCGGCACCCAATATTGTGCCGGACAAATCCGCCGGACAGTTCTACGTTCGGGCTGCTAACGAAAAAGATTTAAAGAAGCTCAAACCTCGCGTACAAGCCTGTTTCGAGGCTGGCGCCAAGGGTAGTGGCTGCGAGGTTGAGGTTAATTGGGCAGGCGTAGACTACCTGGATCTGAATACCAACTGGCCCCTGGCTGATCAATTCCAACACCACGCCGAAAGTCTGGGCCGGGAATTTATTCCTTTTGACGAAGCAACAAAGTTTGGTGCCGGCAGCACCGATATGGGTAATGTGAGTTACCGTGTGCCTTCCATCCATCCCATGCTTGCCGTGGCACCGCCCAATGTGGTGATCCATAATCCGGAGTTTGCCAAGTGGGCGGGTTCCGAGAAGGGTGTGGCGGCAACCCTGGATGCAGCCAAGGCCATGGCCATGACTACCGCAGACTATCTGCTATCTCCCGCGTTACAGGATCAGGCTAAACAAGCTTATGACGTTTCCGTGGGTTTAAGCCAATAACATTGTCCAACTCAGCCGATTCAGCCTGGGTATTCGGCTATGGCTCGCTGATCTGGAATCCGGATATCCCCTACACAGAGTCCTGCAGGGCGTCACTGACCGGCTATAGCCGGCGCTTCTGGCAGGGTTCTCACGACCATCGGGGTCTGCCGGAAAAACCGGGCCGGGTGGTCACCCTGGTTCCGGCCCCCGGCGAAATATGCGTGGGTATGGCTTACCGGATCCCCTGTGATGTAGTCCGCGATACCTTTGAGCAACTCGACCACCGGGAGAAAAACGGTTATCAACGGCATCAGGCGCGCCTGGATCTGAGCCACGGCGGCACCGTGGACAGCCTGGTTTATATTGCCGACACACAGAACTTTGCCTACCTTGGGGATGCTCCCATGGCGGACCTTGCCCGGCAGATTTATCACGCGGCAGGGCCCAGCGGGTCCAATTTACACTACCTGCTTGCGTTAGCAGACGCCCTGCGAAAACTCAATGCTCATGACGAACACGTATTCGAGTTAGAATACCGGGTTCTGCAAATACAAAAAGAACATTAATGGACATTTCATTCAGCGCACAACACCAGGCTTTTCGCGATGAGGTTCGCACCTTTCTGGACAACGCCCTTACCGACGAACACCGCCAGGCAGCCGCTTTCTGCCCCGGCATGTTTTTGGATTACGAATACAATATGGCCTGGCACAAGGTCCTGTACAAGCAGGGCTGGGTTGCCCCCGCCTGGCCCAAAGAGTATGGCGGCACGGGCTGGGATTTGATGCAGCGCTACATCTGGACGACCGAAACCGGCCTCGCGGGTGCACCAACAACCGCCCCCATGGGGTTGGGGATGTGCGGCCCCATGCTGATTGGCCACGGTACGGAAGCACAAAAGGCTTATTACCTGCCGCGAATTCTCTCCGGCGAAGACTATTGGTGTCAGGGTTACTCCGAACCTACCTCGGGTTCAGATCTGGCTTCTTTGAGTTTAAAGGCGGTCACGGATGGTGAAGACTTTGTTCTAAACGGCTCAAAAATCTGGACCACCCACGCCCACTACGCCAATCGCATGTTTCTGCTGGTGCGCTCCGATGACAGCGGTAAACCCCAGGACGGGATCACCTTCCTGCTGCTGGATATGGATACCCCCGGCATCAAGGTTGACCCCATTGTTTTTGCATCTGGCACCCACGAGGTGAACCAGGTCTTTTTTGACGATGTGCGGGTGCCCAAGAAAAATATTGTTGGCGAAGAAAACAAAGGCTGGACCGTGGCCAAATACCTGCTGGAATTTGAACGCGGCGGCGGTGGTGCGGCACGCCTGCACACCGCTCTGGGAAAACTGAAAAGATTTTCCCAAGCTACCGACACATCCGGCCAAAAACTTGCTGATGACCCGACATTCAGTAAAAAACTGCACGAAGCAGCGGTTCAGGTCGAGGCCATTCAGTTTACGGAGTTTCGCATTATGGCGGCCATGGCCAAGGGGGGCAGTCCCGGACCCGAGTCTTCAATTATGAAAACCCTGAGCGCTCGCATGAACCAGTATCTATCCGAATTGATGGTTGAAACCCTGGCATTTTATGCATCGGTGCACCAGCCACAGGCTCGGGCGGTGGGCCAGAATGTGCCCGTGGTTGGGCCGGCAAACGGGGTCACCGCCTTCCCCCGCTACTTTAATCTACGCGCTTCTTCCATAGCCGGGGGAACCAACGAGGTGCAGGCCAACATTGTTGCCAAAATGGTCCTGGGGCTTTGACCAAAACCGCCCGGCTCAAACCCGGGCTTGTAGATTCACCCATCCTGAAGGATCCGCCCTTTCCCCTGCTGTTGCGCATGGCAACGCCTAATGCCATGGCTTTTCTCATTCAGGCGGCGGTGAATATGACCGAAGTGTGGTACATCGGCCAACTTGGACCCACCGCGCTGGCGGCCATGGCCTTTGTCTTTCCCGGGTTGATGTTGATGCAAATGCTCTCCGGCGGCGCCATGGGTGGTGCCGTGGCCAGTTCCATTGCACGCGCCCTGGGTGCCGCCGACACCGCCAGCGCCCATCGTTTGATCTGGCACGGTTTATCCATTGCGGTGATTGCCGGGCTGACTTTTTTGACCGTGTTTGTAGTTGCCGGTGCCCGCTTACTGCACGCCCTGGGGGCTGAAGGTGAAGTATTTCAAATGGCACTGAACTACGGGGCCATTGTATTTGGCGGCAGCACCGGCATCTGGATCACCTCCATTCTAACCGGAGTCTTTCGCGGCATGGGGAACATGCGGTTCCCGGCATTCTTAATGGCCTGCGGCGGTCTGGTTCAGGTGGTGTTGTCGGGCACCCTGATTTTGGGGTGGTTTGGCATGCCGGCGCTGGGCATGACCGGTGCCGCCATTTCCGTGGTGGCCATAGCGACGTTAACCAGTTTGTTAGCCATTATCAAACTCACCTTTGGGAACAACGTCATCAGCTTGCGGAAACACTTTTTTCAGCTGGAAACCCGGTTGTTTGCTGACATCTTTCGGGTTGGGGCCTTAGCCTCGGTATCGCCGTTTTTGAACATCACCACCATCATGCTGGTAAACGGCCTGATCAGCCGCTACGGCGACGCGGTTGTGGCCGGTTACGGTATTGGCGCCCGTCTGGAATTTTTGCTGATCCCCATGGTCGTGGGGTTTGGGGCAGCCATGAATACGATGGTGGGTATGAACGTAGGCGCCGGGAACGTCCGCCGTGCCGAATACATAGCATTTGTTGGGGGTAGCGCGGCCGCCGCCTTGACCGGGGTTGTGGGCATTACTTTGGCGCTGTTACCCGAACTGTGGATTGGTCTGTTTACCCAGGATCCACCCACCCTGGCGGCCGGGGCCACTTACCTGAAATACTCCGGCTGGGCGTTTGCCTTTCAAGGTATGGGTTTGTCCCTGTATTTTGCCGCTCAGGGGGCGGGGCGGGTTGCCTGGCCGGTGGCGGCTAATTTTATCCGCTTTGCGGTGGGTGCCGGGGGTGCGGCGTTGGCGGTTGTGGTATTGCAGGCTGAAGTACACTGGGTATTTATTTGCCTTGCCCTGGGTATGTCCCTGTATGGCATAGTAACCGCCGGTTCCATTGCGCTGGGCGCCTGGCGTCCGGGCCGGCTTTCAACATAGATCTTTGATCTATCAACTTTTTTTGATCTCTAGGGGGAAAACAATATGGCCTTGGTAGAACAGCACATTCAAGACGGTATCGCAATTTTGAGCCTCAACCGGCCCGAGACGTTAAATGCCTTGAGTCCAAGCCTGTTTGTGGAGTTGCGGCAGCTGGTGGATGCCATTGCCCAGGACACGGACAACATCGGCTGCGTCATTTTACGCGGTGAAGGTAAGTCGTTTTCTGCCGGCAACGACTTAAAAGCCATTCAAAACGGCGAGCAGGCCCCCAGCGCTTATTTTCAGGCGGAAACCCTGGAGGCCATAGAGCGCCTGCCGCAGCCGGTCATCGCCGCTGTACAGGGGCACTGTTATACCGGTTCTTTGGAACTGGCCCTGGCCTGTGATTTGCTGATTGCCGCACAAAGTGCCAAGTTTGCCGACACCCACGGCAAGTGGGGGATGTCACCAACCTGGGGAATGAGCCAGCGTCTGCCGCGCCGGGTTGGCTTGTTGGCAGCCAAGGAGATGATGTTTTCAGGACGCGTGATTGGGGGTGAAGAAGCGGTGCAAATGGGTCTGGCCAATCAATGTGTCCCCGACGAACAACTTCAGCAAAGCGCCATCGAGATGGCTAAGGCATTTTTGCAAAACTCCTGGTTTACTCTGCGTGCGGACAAGCTGTTGGTAAACGGCGGCCTGGATCGCACCCTGGCTGATGGCCTTCGTTGGGAGCGCGAAAACAGCCCGGGCCGCGGGCCGGACATGGAAGAGCGTCTGGCTGCATTCAGTAAAAAATAGCGGATTCCCCGCCCGAAAAGGGGTGGCAACCCGCCGACGGCACGGATGCAGGAACCCGTTAACCGCCAAGTTGGCGGGTAATAAATACCTGGGCTTGCTGGGCAATTTCGGCAAAGACGTCCATATTGCCGCTTCGTTTGCGTTTAAGCACGGCATAGCTGTGGTTGGCGGTTTCCAGCCAATGCAGCTTATGGTGCCTGGGCAGGCGCTCCACAACATCGCTCAACAGGCCCCAGTCTGCCAGATCGTCCCGGGTACCGGACAGGAACAACATGGGTTGACGTACCCCGGTCAGGTGATCTGCCCGTTGGGTGGCTGGTTTTTTTGCCGGGTGTAAGGGAAACGAACACAATACCAAGGCGCGGCAGGCCACGTCGGTATCAACCACCGCATGGGTTACCATGCGTCCGCCAAAACTATGGCCTCCCAGAAACAGGGGGCGATTGGGGTACTTTTCTTCAGCCAGCCGCGCGATGTCCACAATGGTCCGCACCGACACCTGTTGACTGTCAACCCGGCGCTTGCCCGCCTGCATAAAGGGGAAATTAAAGCGCAGGGTGGCAATACCATTCCCGGCAAAAGCTTCAGCCAGTGCCTGCATGGTCTTGTGCCGGTGATCTGCCCCGGCACCGTGTGCAAAGACAAGCTGCGCTTGTGGTCTGGCGGGTATCAGCCAGGTGGCGTCCAGGTTGCCGGTGGACACCGCTGCCACAAACCGGGTTTCGCGCTGGGTCACTCGCTAGTGTCGATGTGGACAAGCGCCGTCCGCAAATACCGGGTATTTGGCACAAGCGCCGGCTTCTTCGGCCCAAAAAACACGTATTTGGGCACGCAACCGGCTAGTCGATATCTGCAATGCCGTTAATGATGCGCCCAACCAGGCCGTATTCAACGGACTCCTCAGCACTCATCCAATAGTCCCGATCAGTGTCTTCGGTGACCCGGTTGATATCCTGCCCGGTTTGCTGAGCAATAATATTGTTAATCCGTTCCCGGGTTTTAACAATTTCCCTGGCGTGAATCTCGATATCCGACGCATCCCCGCCAAAACCGCCGTGGGGTTGATGGATCAAAAACCGGGTATTGGGCAGACAAAAGCGATTCTCCTTTTCCGGCGCCAGATAAATATGCGTGGCGATACTGCCCACCCAGCCGGTGCCCACCGTGCGCACCACCGGCTTTATGTAACGGATCATGTCGAATATGGTATCGCCGGATTCCACGTGTCCACCCGGAGAACTGATGTACAGGGTAATGGGATCGTCGGACTCAAAAGCCAGGGTCAAAAGCTTCTCCGCCATGCGGCGCGATACGTCCTGGTTGATCTCGCCAAACAAAGTGAGGGTGCGGTTTTTCATCAGCACCGAATCCATGGGATTCAGGCTCTTGGCAACTTCTGCAAGTTCTTGTTCGCCATCCAATGCTGTCATTGGCTTACTCCGTTATAGGTTCCGTTTAGGTGTAGGTGTAGTGTTTCGCAACTGCATAGTGTAGCTTCAATTTCATCACTTCTGCCACAACACGCGTAGCAGATTTAAATGGGGATTCTTGGGAGGAAATCAATGCCTTTAGCACCTGAATATGAGGCTATGTTTGCTCAGCTGGCAGAAAATGAACCCGCACCGGCCATTTCCGACCTGCCGACGGACCAGGCCCGGGAGGTCTATCGGGCCATGCGGCCACTGCTTGCTGAACTGCCCATTCACCGGTGCGAAGACAGGATCATTCAAGGTAGCCAGGGTGATATTCCGCTGCGCATATACACCCCGGAAGGTGACGGGCCATTTGGGTTGCTGGTCTATTTCCACGGTGGCGGCTGGGTGATTGGAGATCTGGATTGCAGCGATGCGGTATGCCGCCAGCTGGCCACCCAGGCTGGGGTAAGGGTGATCTCCGTGGCTTATCGCTTAGCCCCGGAAGACCTTTTTCCTGTTGCGGTGGTGGACTGTTTTGACGCCGTTTGCTGGGTTGCGGACAACATGTCCGCCCTGGACGGCAACGGTAAACTGGGGGTTACCGGAGAGAGTGCCGGCGGCAATCTGGCTGCTGTTGTGTGCTTGAAGAGCCGGGAGGAAAAGGGGCCCAAAATCAATTTCCAGTGTTTGTTATACCCGGTGACCGACGCGGATATGACTCGACCGTCTTATGAGGAAAATGGTGCGGGTTATTTACTGGAGACTCAAACCATGGCCTGGTTTTGGGACACCTATTGCCCCCAAGAAAGCCAGCGCAGCCATCCCTATGCTTCGCCCCTGCGGGCCGCCAGTCTGGCTGAACTTCCGCCCGCCCTAGTGATTACCGCGGAATATGATCCCTTGCGGGACGAAGGGGAAGCCTACGCCGAGGCTCTGAACAACGCCGGTACACCCGCCACATACAGCTGTTATCCCGGTCTGGTGCACGATTTTCTGGCCACCGCAGCACTGTTTGAGTGTTCAAAACCAGGACTGGCAGAGGCGGTAAACGCCTTCCGCCAGCACCTGGCTTAAGCCTTGCGGCTTAAGGGGTATTCCCGGGTTAGGGTCGAAGGTCCCAGAAAAACGGGGTGGCAATACCCTTGGGTGTGGTAAAGGTCAATCGCAGCAACCCGATGTTGGCGGTGTTGTTAGCGGCTATGGCCAGCGGCACCGAAATAAAGCCGCCATCTAAGGTATCTGCAATGGTTGTGGCGGTGGCACCGCTGATGGAATAGCCCGCTCCTTCCACCTGGAAGGTAACGGTGGTGCCGGCAGGCAGGGAATTGCCGCGTACGTCAGCAGCGCGGACAAATACCTGAACCGTCGTGTTGTTTGCTACATTGATGGTTGACCCACCTGTAATGCTGGTGGCCTGGTCACCTTCAAAAAGTACCGGGGTTAACGGGGTTGAACCCGCCATGTTGATCACCGCCACATCAAAGACCGTAACGGACTGATCTGTTGCACACAAACTGGTGGCGTTACACAACACACCGTTGTACAGGCCGTCTGCGGGGTCCCGCACATTGTTCAAGGTGCCAAAATCGATGAAAAACTCACCCAGATCGTAAACGCCGTTTTCGTTTTCGTCCGCAAAGGCTTCACCGATATCGTCGAAAGCCGGTGTGTTTGCAGCCGCATCCGTGTCGTCAAACCGGCCATCCCCGTTACTGTCAATAAAGGACTCGTTGCCGATGGCCGAGGCGAGGATGGTGACCCGGCCTTCTGCGGGCCGCGGTGCCTGACTGCGCCAGATAACTGTACAAGCACCCTGATCATTGGTCACACAGCTGGCATCGATAGACCCGCCTTCCGCGGCAAACGAAATTGCTGTTCCCGCGGGGACCGGATTGTTAAAGGCGTCTGCTGCCCGGGCGGTAATGGTGACTTCTTCACCATCAAAGTTAAATGCCTCCGGGCTGAACATGCTTTGCGAGATACTGAAACTGTCCGAGTCGGGAATCCCCGTGGAAACCACCAGCTCGGAAGATTGGGTGCTGATGCCGGTGGACTGCTCGGTGGCGGTAACCCGTACCGAAGTTGCAATGGTACCGGCGGAAACGATGGTGCTGACCAGACCATCCGCTGCTGTATTGTCCGTTAACGGGCTGATCTGAAGATCGCCGGTGGAGGAGTTCAGGGCAAAATTGACCACTGCGTTTTGCAGCGGCGAACCCGATTGTCCGACAACCCGGAAGGTCAGCCGGGATGTTTCGTCACCACCGGTGCCTTGCAGGGCAATCTGAGTGGGATCCGCACTGACAAATTCAATGGCGCCCACGGATTCCTGCTCGATGACAACCGTGCCAATGGCCAGTAATTCGGTTCCGTCTACGGTCACCGTTGCGCGAATTTCATCACTGCCCACACAGCCGTTGGCGGTGTATTCAGACTGGGCTTGACCATTAATGGTGTTGATGCCGGTTTCGAGGGATGCGGTCCCATCCGCCACACAACCTGACGTAAACGACACGGTAAAAGTATCGGTAATGGGTGCGCCATTTTGGTCCACCAGATTAACCGTGACTTCCGTTGTACCACCGGCTGACAAGTTAGCCACCGCAACGTCCGCCTGTCCCGCAACGAAGCTGCCATTCATGATGGAGCCAAAAGAAATGACCGTTTGATCCGCATTGTCTCCCGTAGAAGAACCACCCGAGCCACCGCCGTTGGCTTCGCCAGCAGGCCCAATGGCACCACTGGAGCTGCCCCCACCACCGCAGGCGCTCAGCACAAGTGCTAACATTGGCACCAATACGTATCCGCGAAGCAGCAGAAGCTGGTTCAGTAGAGTAGAAAATTTCATATTATTTGGCTCCAATTACCTTTTCAGTCCTTGCAAGGGTCGGTCATTCAAGATGTGTACTAACGGTTGACGATTTGCCCAAAGATCCAGACACAAAAATTGACGTATCCAAGTAGACGCTACTTTCGAATCCCGCAATATTTTATCCAATGATGTGGCGGACATCGCGACATACATCGCAAATTAACAACAACTTGGTTCACACCAACATCTTGGAAATAGTCAACTAAATAGCATTGTTTCCAATCAAAGCTACAACGATAATTACTCGCTGACTGAATTATAGGAAATATTCCCCGCTACGCCTACAACCGCTTACGTTGGGGTCAGACCCCAACGTAAGCAGATTTCCACCCAAACCGCACTATTCCCACAGCAAACTAGTCCATTACAGGTAAGACAGGCCAACATTGGCGGTTAATAATCTCCCCATGCCTCGTCCACCCCGGCCAATATTCGAAAATGCTCTGTACCATGTTATGAACCGGGGCAAAGATCGTCGAAAAATTTACCATCACGGTGGCCATTACCACCTTTTTCTAAAAGTACTTAAAAAGGTTGTGCTGGAGCAAAACTGCAAGCTGTATGCCTACTGCCTCATGCCTAATCACTTTCACCTGATGGTGCAAACCCCTGGTGCCAATATCCATGATTTCATGAAAGGGCTGTGTGGAGAATACGCGCAAAAGTACAATTTCTTCCGCAAGGGTGACGGTGCGCTATTTAAAGGTCGTTACCGCTCCGTGCTTGTCTCAAGCGATGCACAGGCCCTGTATCTGTCCAGGTATATCCACCGTAACCCGGTAAAAGACGAACACGCCCTGGTGAATCACCCGCTAGAATTCGAATGGTCCAGTTTTCGTGCCTATTGTGATCCGTCTGCGCAGTGTGAGTGGCTAGATACCCAGTTTGTCCTGCAACGCCTGCTGAAAGGAAATTCTGAACAATACTTGACCTATGTATCTGAGGATGCGCGCCGTCCGGACGGATTGGGTTACCTCGATATCTGGGATCAGCACTACCTCGACGTTACCGCAGTGATTTCTGCCGTGGCGAAAGTCACCGGCGAACCCGAAGATTGCATCAGGAAAGCGAGAAGTGGGCCCGGCGCCGGCAATTACGCCCGAGAATTAGCGGTGAGCATCGCCAGCCTGTATTGCCACAAATCGGAACTGGAAAAACTCTCTGTAGCAAACCGCGCCACCATCAAAAAGTATCGTGATCGTTGGGTGTTGAGGAAAGCAAACGACAGGGCTATGGCAGAGCTGGAGGCCAACTTGTTGTCAGCGCTACGCCGGCGTGAGTAATCCGCTAACGCTGGGGTCTGACCCCAACGTTAGCGGTTAGGAGGGGTTAGTCGACTCGGGCAGCAGCGTAACCGGACAGTACCGTATTGCCGTCCTGGTTGGTTGTGACTACCGTCAGGTTCACTACGCCATCTTCCACACTTTCAACGGTGGCGGTGGAATTTAACGTATCCCCCGGCCATACCTGGCTGGTAAAGCGAACACCATACTTGGTCAAACGCCCATCCCCTACGTAGTTGCTCAACATGCGGCCGGTCATCCCCATGGTCAGCATGCCGTGGGCAAAAACAGACGGGTATTTTGCCACCTCCGTGGTAAATACCTCGTCGGTATGCAGGGGGTTATAGTCTCCGGATGCCCCGGCATATTGCACAATCTGGGTCCTTTTAAGGTCCTCAACTAAACACTCGGTATAGGTATCACCCACACTGAGTTCACTTGCTTTAAGCGCCATATATCCTCCTACTGATCCACAGGGCGTTCGGTACGAACCCCTACCCCACGTGCCGTAATGACCAATTCACCATCCTGATCCCGATATTCGGTAACCGTTTCGGAAAAAATCAGCTTACCCGAGCGCTTCCCCTCTTTTTCCCAGGTCTTTCCGGGTTTTACCGTTGCGCTCAACACGTCGCCGGGTTTGATGTGACGATGGTATTCAAAATGCTGCTCGGCATGCAGGCCACCACCCCCGCCTCCGCCGCCCCCGGAGGATTCACGTTTAATACCCGTAGGTTCACCACCCGAGCCGAACCAGGGTTCACCTACCTTAGGTCGCAAACGGTAGTCAGGATCAAATTGTGCACTGGACTGTGCAAAGGTCGGCGGCGCTATGATTGTACCGGGTTCGGTACCCTTCGCGTAATCCGCGTCATAATATATTTGGTTATCATCCGCAACGGAACGAGCAAACATCATGATGTGGCTCGCCTCCACGGGAAATTTATCTACAGCCATGGTTCCCCCAGGGTTTCTATCTTTACAGCCAGGGGAGTATCCCCAAGCCGTTGACGACATTCAAGTCAACCCGCGGGGATTTTATTTGCCTTTAAATTCCGGGTCTCGCTTATCCAGAAAAGCCGTTATACCTTCAACCTTGTCCTCGGTTTGAAC
>JANQMF010000113.1 GCA_028280225.1 Pseudomonadales bacterium
AATCGTTCAACGGTCTGAAAAACGCCATGGGCTCCGTGGCCATGGCGCGCCTGGACGATCCGGATTCAGCAGGCTCGCAGTTTTTTATCAACGTCAAGAATAACCACTATTTAAACGCTGACGGCAACAAGGCCGGCTACACCGTTTTTGCCCGGGTGGTTTCCGGCATGGATACGGTGGAGAAAATAGAACTGACCAATACCGGACGCCGGGGAGGCCTGGTTGCCGTACCCGATGAGGATATTGTGATCATCTCCGCCAAGCGCACCACGCCCCTGCCGGAAGGTTAAGGCGTTACCACCCTAACGCTAACCATTTCACCCTGAACGGCTGGTTTGGGTTAGAATGCCGGGTTTGCGCCCTTAACCTCACATTATCGACGATAAGAAAAACGATGCCTACATTCTTGCTCGCCAGTGCCAGCGCCCTGCTGTTGGCCGCCATTGTCACCGAAATTTTTACCCGGTTTTTGCCCACCGACTACTGGACCCTGCTGGTTACCGTTGGTCTGGCTCTGTTTGTAAATGGAATTTTCAACGCCCGCGTGGCTCAAGGCCGCCGGGAAAAGGTCAAAACTCCGTCTGCAAAGTCCGGCAGCGATGACCGCCCGGACAACCGCCGCAACGAACCCAACCGGCGCTCCCGTGACAACACTCGCAAGCGCGGGCGCCAGAACGACCAGCGCAACGCCGCGAATAACGCCACAAATAACGACCGGAACCGCGGTGGTAACAAAGCCGGACGCGGGGAGCCCGCCGCCGCCCCGGATACCCCCAGCGGACCCCGTGAAGAAGGCACCGTAAAATGGTTTAACCGCTCCAAGGGTTACGGCTTTGTGGTACGCAGCAATGGTGATGAAATATTTGTCCACCAGCGTGCCATAGTCAGCTCCGGTGACCAGCGCCAGCGCCCGGTTTTGCGCGATGGGCAGAAGGTGTCCTTTGTCGTCAGCAAACACGAAAAAGGGGTACAAGCGGAGCAGGTTCAAGCGGTAGACTAATTTAAGGAACCTTCCGCGGGAACACGATGCACATCAAAGCAACCCTCGCCGAGCGCTTACAGGCGGCTTTTGCCAAACTGGACCTGGACGGTCCCGCTCTGATCCAGGCAGCCACCCGGCCCGAGTTTGGCGACTATCAGGCCAACGGCGTCATGGCCGCGGCCAAAAAGGCCAAACAAAACCCCCGGGAGGTGGCCTCCAGGGTACTGGATGTGCTGGACCTGGCAGACATCGCCAGCAACGTCGAAATTGCCGGGCCCGGCTTTTTGAACATTACCTTAAACAAGACTTATCTGGCGCAGGCCGAACCCGGAGCGGTCAGTCCGGCCAGCCCCCAACAAACCATTGTCGTGGACTACTCCGCCCCCAATCTGGCCAAGGAAATGCACGTGGGCCATCTGCGCACCACCATCATCGGCGACAGTGTGGTGCGCATATTGGAAGCCCAGGGCCATAACGTTATCCGGCAGAACCATGTGGGTGACTGGGGTACGCAATTTGGCATGCTGCTCACCTACCTTAAGGACAACACCGGCGACGCCAACGAAATGGCCGCCAGCGAGCTTGCGGATCTGGAAAACTTCTACCGGGCGGCAAAACAACGTTTCGACGCAGACGCCGACTTCCAGGAACGCAGCCGCCAGGCAGTGGTCAAGCTACAGGCCGGCGATCCGGATATCCTGGCGGTGTGGCAGCGGTTCATCAACATCTCCATGTCCCACTGTCAGGACATTTACGACCGCCTGGAAGTCACCCTGAGCCCCGACCACACCATGGGCGAAAGCCGCTACAACGACGATCTGCCCGAGGTCATCAACAGCTTGCGCAAGCAAAATCTGCTCCAGGAATCCGATGGGGCCCAGTGTGTATTTCTCGACGAATTTAAGTCAAAAAAGGGTGATATTCTGCCGGTGATTGTACAGAAGTCTGACGGGGGCTATTTATATGCCACCACGGATCTGGCGGCCATCCGCTACCGCACCAGCCACCTGCACGCCAACCGGGTGTTGTACTTCACCGATGCGCGGCAGGCTCTGCACTTTAAACAGATTTTTGCCGTGGCCGCCGCGGCCGGGTTCAACACCAGCAATGCAAGCCTTGAGCACATGCCGTTTGGCTCCATGCTGGGTGAGGACGGCAAACCCTTTAAAACCCGGGCCGGTGGGGTGGTCAAGCTGGCTGAGTTACTGGACGAAGCCGAACAGCGTGCCCGTCAACTGCTGAAGCAGAACAACCCCGACCTGAGCCCGGAAGAAATTCAAGAAACCGGCCGCATTATCGGCATTGGCGCCATCAAATACGCGGACCTGTCTAAAAACCGCAACAGTGATTACGTTTTTGATTGGGATCAGATGCTGAGCTTTGAGGGTAATACCGCCCCCTATCTGCAATACGCTTACGCGCGCATTCAAAGCATTTTTGCCCGGGGTGATATCGATACCCGCAGCCTGCCCAACCAGGCGGTCAGCGAGGACGAGGCTGAGCGCCGGCTGGCCGTAACCATTGCCGGTTTTGACGATGTGCTGCAGCAGGTGACCCAGGAGGGTTATCCACACTTTTTGTGTGCCTATCTGTATGAACTGGCCACCCGCTTTACCCAGTTTTACGATGCATGTCCCATTCTCAAGAGCGAGGGGGAGGTGAAGACCAGGCGCCTGGTATTTGCCCAGCAAACCGCCGTGACCCTGAAACGGGGTTTGGACTTACTGGGCATTGGGGTGGTTAACCGCATGTAGCGGCGGTCAACCGCACCCGACCGCAAGATGATGGTTAAGCCAGCGCCTTCTGCGGCATGGCATACGACTTCAGCGTTTCCGCAAAATCCCGCAGGGACTGCATACCTGACGCTTCAGCCTCTTTACACCACTCGGTCAGTTCAGCAATCACTTCCTCCATGTTACCGCCACGCTTAGCCCACACCGCCTGCAACTGCTGGTGCAATTCGTAGACCACACGGATATCCGCCACCTCGCCGATCACGGCGGAGATGCGCGCCTTGCTGCGCTCGTTCAGCAGCGACTGCTCCCGCACCAGCACCCGCCGGGCACGCTTGATGAGTTTGCGCGAAGCAGTGTCCGCACGATGATATTCAGCTTCCAACACCGGTTTTACCACCTCGTCAGCGTAACGGGACATCACTCTGAAGCGGTCGTTCAACAGCGCCCAGGCCGCGTCTTTGTCCAGGGTCATCTTGCCCGCCACCCGCTCAACCACCGGACCCTTGCTGATCACCTTGGCCAGGCCCAGGCTTTCGAATAAACGAATCCATCCCCAGCCGATGTCGAATTCATAGGGTTTGACCGACAGTTTTGCCGAATTGGGATAGGTGTGGTGATTGTTGTGCAGCTCTTCGCCGCCAATCAAAATACCCCAGGGGATGATGTTGCGGGCCGCATCGGGGCATTCAAAATTCCGGTAACCCCACCAATGGCCAATGCCGTTAATCACGCCGGCGGCAAACACGGGTATCCAGATCATCTGGATGGCCCACACGGTAATGCCCAGCACACCCAGCAGGGCAACGTTAAGGACAAATAACAGCGCTATGCCGCCAAAGGCCACCTTGGAATAAACATTACGTTCCAGCCAATCCTCGGGACAGCCCTTGCCGTACTGCTCCATGATACTCTGATCCATGGAGGCATCACGATAAGCCTCGGCGCCGCGCCAGAAAATTTCGCCAATACCCTTAACCACCGGGCTGTGCGGATCTTCTTCCGTTTCGCAGTGAGCGTGGTGTTTACGATGAATAGCGGTCCACTCCCTGGTGACCATGCCCGTGGTCAACCACAACCAGAAGCGGAAAAAGTGTTGCAGGGCCGGGTGCAGATCAAGGGATCGATGGGCAGAGTACCGGTGCAGATAAACGGTCACCGAGACAATGGTGATGTGGGTCACAATCAGGGTATATACCACAATGCCGCCAATCGACAAATCCAGCAACCCATGGCTCAGCCAGTCAAAAATGCTCACGAAACAGGTGTCCTCACGCTTACTTTGGTGCAGAGCGGCGAATTGTAGGCTGGACCCACCCTACATTGCCACCTTGCTTTGTTCATAATTGTTATTGTAGGACCTATTTGTTGACCCAGATTAAACCAAAGGTCTAAGTTGAGGACTGGCGCGCACCGGCTTTGCTGAGGAGCCCCCATCCCGGCAAAATCCCCCTGCCGCGCCCCCCAGCTTAAACAGGACCCCGTGCTTAGATTAACCCACTACCCGGCTGACCCATGACCCATTCCAAACCACACCCAACTATCTTCGACAGCGTCATCTCCCCGGCAAAATGCCGGGCTGAGTTGAACAGCGCAGCGATCTTCGATTGCCGGGCAAAGCTGGGGGATCCCGCCTGGGGACACCAGGCCTTTGTCCTCGGTCACCTGCCCGGTGCACAACATCTTGATTTGGATCAGGATCTGGCACTGCCGCCGGATACCCGTGGACGCCACCCCCTGCCGCCAATGGACCAATGGCTGGCCACGATTCAACGGCTTGGGGTCAGAAACGATCAACAGGTGATTGTTTATGACGATGCCGGTGGTGCCTTTGCCGCCCGGGCCTGGTGGATGTTCCGCTGGGTGGGTCATCGGGCGGTAGCGGTCCTGGACGGCGGTCTTGGGGCCTGGCAACAGAATTTTGCTGACCAGATGGAACAGGGGCCCGCGGCACCCGGATCCCCTTCCCACTTTAGTCAGGGGCCAAGCTTAACCCGGTATATTGACGGCAACACTTTACATGCCGCGATCCTCGATGCGCACCCGCCGGTGCTGCTCGATGCACGCACTCACGCCCGCTGGGCCGGGCTCGAAGAGCCTATCGACCCGGTTGCCGGACACATCCCGGGAGCCGTGTGTTTACCCTTTCAGGACAATCTGGATGCAGATGGTTATTTTAAATCCCCTGCTGATCTGGCAGCGCGTTTTGCACCCCATATTCAAGACCGCGGGGAGATTATTTGTTATTGCGGTTCCGGGGTGACCGCGGCACATAACCTGCTGGCGCTGCACATTGCCGGGGTCAGCGAGGCGGTCTTGTACCCGGACTCCTGGAGCGGCTGGATTACCCACCCCAGCCGCCCGGTGGCTACTGAGGAAGTTACTCCTTGAGCATTAAACCTCCGGACCTCACCTGGCAAGCGGATCAGCCTTTTAACCTGGCTTACCAGGATATCTACTATTCTGATCATGCCCGGGACGGCGGCTGCACGGACGTTGTCCAGTTTTTTCTGGAGCCGGCACAAATCGCCGAAAAGGCGGCCCGTCTGCCCCGGGGGCAGAGACTGGTGGTGGGAGAACTCGGCTTTGGCAGCGCCCTGAACTTTGCCCTGTGCGCACAACACATGGTGCAAGCGGGCCACAACCTGCACTTTATCAGTTTTGAAAAACACCCCTTTTCCCCGGACCAATGGCGCAAAGTGGCTTTAAGCCGCCACCATCAACTGCCGATTTATAACAGCCTCAGCAAAAATCCTCTGCCTCTCCTTCCGGGTTGGCACCAGCGGCGTTTCGCTAACGGCGCCGTTAAGCTGTCGGTATTTCACGGTGAGGCGGCCGCGGGACTGGAGGATCTGCACCGGCAAAACCGCCAACGGGTGGATGCCTGGCTGCTGGACGGTTTTGCCCCGGACCGGAATCCGGATCTTTGGTCCGCGGATATCTGTTCCGCGCTGGCGGCGTTGTCCAATCCCGGCGCCACCGTGGCCACCTTTACCGCCGCAGGACAGGTCCGCCGGCACCTGGAAGGCGCGGGGTTTAACGTGCGCAAACAATCTCAGGCACCGTTTAAGCGCGAAAGCCTGGTCGGTGAGATCAAGGAGGGTAACCCCTTGGACCGCAGCCGCGCTGCGCCGGTGGATATTCACGGTGCGGGGTTGGCCGGGGCAACCCTGGCCCGGCACCTGGCAGAGGACAACTTTGAGGTCCGGGTGAGCGATATCAAACCTCCAGCGTCCGGTGGTTCGCAAATTACCTGCGCCCTGCTGCACGGCCGGCTGTTGGGCAACAACAGCCCGGAGGCCTTATTAAGGGTGCAGGCTTATTTATATGCCGCAGACTTTTATCAGGGTTTTGACGGGGTGGAGCAAACCGGCGTACTGCAAACCTGTGCGCCCAACCTGCCGCCGGCAAAGATGGCCCGGATCAGCAAGGCTTATGGTGGTGCTGACGATCATCAAGCCTGGATTCAACATCTGCCCCCACCCAAGGCAAGTCAGCTTGCCGGCACCAACCTGGCCGAAGATGCCCTGTGGTTTCCCCATGCGGCGGTCGTGAACATGCCTGCCCTGGTGGCTGATCTGTTGAACCACCCCAACATCACCACCCGGATATCGTCAACAACACACACCCGGTCTGAAGCTGGTCAGCCTCTGATCCTGTGCACCGCCAACGCCTGTCAACAGGTGCCTGAGTTGTCCTGGCTGGAAATCACCAACGTATGGGGGCAACTGGACCTATACACCCGGGGCAACCGGGGACCCCGGCTACCCATCATCGGCAACGGTTACTATGTGCCCGTACAACAAAGCGGCTGTGTGCTTGGCGCCACTTATGAACACCAGCCCTGGTTTCCATCACAAGCAACTCAACACAACTTTGACAATAATGCCCACTTTTTTATTTCGTCCCAAAGTTCCCCGGCGCTGCCGCGCTGGCAAAGCCGGCAGCGGGCACCCCGGTGTGTGTCCAGTGACCGGGTGCCGGTGGTTGGGCCGGTTGGTGACAATCTGTGGCTGAGTACCGCATTTGGTTCCATGGGCACCAGCATGGCACCTCTGGCGGCAGCCCTGATTACCGGTGAACTGGGCGGGAGCTTAATCCCCTTTGATCCTGCTGCCCTTGCGTTGTTGCGCCCCCAGCGTTTTCTGCAGCGCCAGGCACGGCGCGGCATTCGCCACCGGGCTAAATCACCCGAACGTTAATCACCCCTTCAATGCCGCAGATGGCATCAATCAGCCCCTGATCCGGTGCGGTTTCCATATCAATCAGATTGTAGGCCACATCGTCCCGGCTCTTGTTAAACAGATCAATCACGTTGATGTTGCGTTCCGCCAGTAGCGCCGTCATTTGCCCCAGCATACCGGGCACATTCCGGTTAGCCACCGCCAAGCGGTGTCCACCGGAGGCCTCGGTGCTGATGGTCGGGAAATTAACCGAATTTCGAATGTTGCCGGTGCGTAAAAAGTCCATCAACTGGTCCGCCGCCATGACCGCGCAATTTTCTTCCGCTTCTGCGGTGCTGGCACCCAGATGGGGGGTGAGCATTACCCGCTCGTGGTCGATCAAACCCGCCACCGGGAAGTCAGCCACATACTTACCCACCTGGCCGTTAGCCAGGGCCTCTGCCAGGGCCGGGGTATCTACAATGGGTTGGCGGGCAAAATTCAACAATACGCTGCCGGGTTTAAATGCGGACAGACTTTCCGCATTGATCATGCCTTCGGTGGCCGGCAGCAGGGGTACGTGCAAGGTAACAAAGTCCGCCTGGGCGAACAGGCTGGGCAGGTTTTCCATACGCTCAACTTCCGCCGGTACCCGCCACGCGGCTTCTACCGAAAGCGCCGGGTCATAACCCACTACCCGCATGCCCATGTCCAGACCTACCCGGGCGACCAGAGAACCAATGGCCCCCATGCCCACCACACCCAGGGTCTTGCCGACCAGCTCAGCACCCTTAAAGCGCTTCTTCTCCGCTTCCACTAATTTGTTCAGTTCGCCATCGTCACTGATATCCGCCAGACTGCGGACATAGCTGATACCCCCGTATACATCACGGGAGGCCAACAGCAAGGCGGTAAGGACCAGCTCCTTAACCGAATTGGCGTTGGCACCGGGGGTGTTAAAAACCACAATGCCCCGTTCGGAACAGGCCTGCACCGGCACGTTGTTGACCCCGGCACCGGCCCGGGCCACCGCACGCAGTTCCGGATTAAGTTCATCCACAGCCAGCTTGTGGCTGCGCAGCAGCAGGGCATCCGGCTGGTCTAAATCTGCACCAACGGTGTACTGATCAGCATCAAAACGGGCCAACCCCACCTGAGCAATGGCGTTGTATGTACGAACTTTAAACATGTCTGTCCAGGGACTGAAAAACGAGGCGCGCAAGTTAGGGCTGCACCGCAATAATGTCAAGGTAAGGGAATGGCTTTGCGTCTCAAAATGGGCTTGTGGCGGTGAAAGTTCTGCAGCCCGCGGTTGAATAAAATTCAACATGCATCTATCTTTTTACATAACACGCGTTATATAATAAATTTTCAACCTTCTCCCCAAGCAGAGGTCACCATGAATCAGCCCACGGCAGATCTGCCCGGACAGGAATTAGCCACATTTTCTCAACCTTTTGACTGGCACAAGATCGACCAGGCCATGGGCAACGGTGGGGGGGTGATTGTGCAGGGGCTGTTAAGTCCATCTGACCTGCAGGCATTAAACCGGCAGATAGATGACTACCTGGCTGCCCACATCGATCCGGGTGCAGCGGACAGCGGGTCAGCTCAGTATGATAAATTCCTGGGTGCCAACACCATCCGCCTGCATGGGCTGATCCACAAGTTCCCCTTATGCAGCCCTGTCATCGGGCATCCGGAAATTGTTGCCTGGGCGGAACGCACCCTGGGCAACAAGGCCAGTTCGGTACTGCTCAACGCCGGTGAACTGATCCAGATTAACCCGGGAGAACCCGCGCAATACCTGCATCGGGATACAGACTCCTGGCCCATACCCCTGGATGTTGACCCCTTTATCGTTAATGCCATTGTGGCCCTGGACAACTTTTCCGCGGAAAACGGCGCCACCACCCTCGCCCCGGGCAGTTGGCAACTTCCGGCCGGTCAGCGCCCCGGGCAAGACACCTTGTGTCAGGCGGTGATGAGCGCCGGTGATGCCCTGCTCTTTCGCGGTGATCTGATCCATGGCGGTGGGGCAAACAACAGTCCACGCCCGCGCCGGGCCCTGTCGATCTCCTACTGTGCCGGGTGGCTGCGGCCGGTGGAAAACAGTTACCTGAACATTCCCCTGGCAACCGTGCTGGAACAACCCAACCACATCCGGGCCCTGCTGGGTTATGCCGCCCACGACGGCACAAACCGCAACGCCGGTCTGGTGGGCTTGTACGAAAACGGCGGCCCGGAGAAATATCTGGAAGAGGCGAGTTATGCCCAAGGCCATTGATGTTGATGAAAAACACAACGAATTTGTTCAGGCCAGCGTGACCGTCATCGCGGCTGAAGGACTATCCGCAGCCACCCTGCGAAAAATTTCCCAGTACGCAGGTTGTACCACCGGCGCTTTAACCCACTATTTTCCCAACCGCCAGCAGTTACTGATCGATACCCTGCGTCATGTGCACAACCGCGCCGGCGCCCGTATGCGGACGATCGCCGAGCAGACCGCCCACCCCAGGCAACAGCTGCGCGAGGTAGTTAACGAATCATTGCCGTTAGATCATAAACGCTACGAAGAATGGCGGGTGTGGCTGGCATTCTGGGGCGCGTCCATGGACGATGCGGACCTGGCCAGGGAAAACGCCCGCCGGTACAAAACCTGGTCCAATACTCTGCGCACCCTGCTCACCCGTCTGTTACCCCAGGGTGTGGGGGCGGATACGATTGACCTGGAAACCCATCGCCTGGTTGCCCTGATCGACGGCCTGGGTGTGAGCGTAGCCCGGGAACGTCCCAACAGCAGTGCCCTGGCCGCCCGCCGGGCGGTGTGCCAGATGGTGATTGCAAATCACCTGGAAGAACTTGCCCAGCGCATCTAAAAACAGCGGACCCGGGCTTCCGCGCTGGTGTACCACAAGACCATCAAGTGGCTCAAGGCGCAGCCTACTCCGGCCTAGAGATGCCGGCTGATTTCTGCAGCCAGCAGCTCAGCCGCATCCGGCACCACAAACCCGTCCAGAGCCTTCTGATAGTCCACCCGGCGGGCCAGCACCTGGTCCAGGGCAGCCAACAGGCTGTCTTCGTGCAGATCTTCTTCCTGGACCACCAGGCTATAGTTATGTTGTGCCGCAAAGGCTGCATTTTCGATTTGATCTCCCCGGGAGGCCTGCCGGGACAGGGGCACCAGCAAGTTAATTTTGCGCAGCGCCAGCAGCTCAAACAAGGCGTTGGCACCGGCTCTGGATACAACAATGTCCGCCGCTGCCAGGATGTCCCCCCAGCCATCACTGACATATTCCACCTGCTGATAATCATCCTGCGGGGTATTCAACTCAACCCGCTTGCCCGGGCCGCAGACGTGGAGGACAACATAGTGCTCCACGAGCCGGGGCACCGCTGCGCGCACCACTGCATTCAGGTGCTGGGCACCCAGACTGCCGCCGGTAATTACCAGCAGGGGTTTGTTACCCTGGATCTGCAGTCGCTCCCGCCCCCGTTCGGGATCACCCGCCAGCAGATCCGGCCGAATGGGTGTGCCGGTATGCAGCACCTGGAGCCCGCTGCCGGGTTTACGGGAAACCCGGGTTTGTGCAAAGCTGGTGCACAGGGTTTTTACAAAGGGCAGTACCAATCTGTTGGCCAAACCCGGTGACAGATCGGATTCGTGGGCAACCACCGGAATACGCAGCAGCCAGGCGGCAAATACCACCGGAAATGAAACAAAGCCGCCTTTGGAAAATACCACCGCCGGGCGTTTTCTCAGCAGCAGAAACACAGACTGGATGATCCCAAGGCCAATGCGCAGCACATCGATAAAATTCTGCCAGGACCAATAGCGCCGCAACTTGCCCGCGGCAATACCATGATAAGTCACACCCGCCTGCCGGGTCAGGTCCTGCTCCAAACCGCTGCGGGTACCGACAAATACCACCTCATGACCCGCAGCCTGCAGCAGCGCCACAACCGGCAATGCCGGGACCACGTGTCCGGCGCTGCCACCGCCTACCACCAAAACCCGGCTCAATAGCCCAATACCTGTTTCAGCAACGGAATGGTGACTTTCTGTTTGTGCACCAGGGATGCGCGGTCCAACACATCCAGATCCGTAAGCAACGCCTCTAAGTCCCGGGGACCACGCGCCAGCCAATAGTCCAGGACCGCCTGGGACAGGGCATAACCCCGGCTGTCTGCCCTTTGCCGCAGCACGTCTGCTTTATCCTTGTCCTGCAAGGGTTGCAGGTGAAAGTGCATCAGGCTGCGCATTCGAGAATTGAGGTCCGGGGTATGAAATGCCGTGGCCGTGGCCGGCTGGCCGTGGCTGATCAACAGGCGTCCGCGGCCATCCAGCAATTGCTGGTACAACGCCAGCAACGCTTCTTCACACTCCCGGCGGCCGGCCAATTTGCCCACATCATCCACCGCAACCAGACGGCCCGGACCACCCGCCTGCCGCAGGGATGTGGACAGTGCCCCCGCAACCAGATGCCCCTGGCTGTCCAGATATTGCGCGCAGCCAACATAGGCAACCTTCTGCCCGGTGGATTGTGCCCACAAACAACTGGCGCGCAGCAGATGGGTGCGCCCGCTGCCCCGCTGTCCAAACAGCCAGAAGCCTGAAAATTCCGGTTGTACGCTGCGCAAATTGGTCAATAACTCCCGGTTTTCACTCACAACAAAATTATCCATCCACTGCTCATGAGGCCGGTCGATGGCCAGGGTAAATTGCTGGGGTGTAA
>JANQMF010000114.1 GCA_028280225.1 Pseudomonadales bacterium
ATTCCGTGAGGTAACTGCGATTGGTTCATTTGTTAAAGGATTTTTAGTATCGCTCACGAATGCGAAAACGATACTGTTCTTTGGTGCATTCTTGCCGCAATTCATCTCTCCCGACGCCTCGTTCGCACTTCAAATAACTATGCTTTCGGTAACCTTTTGGTTGCTTGCTCTAGTTGTAAATCTCACCTACATGATGCTTGCCCACAACTTGGCCGAACGTATCAGGAGGGCTAGCGCTTCGGGTCTTTTGAATGTTGCTACCGGTACAATCTACTTAGGCGCGGCTGCCGCGTTGTCAGCTATCAAACGTTAGGTTCTATGGCCATTGTTGGCCGAATGCTGCCAATTGGGTTACCCGATACTCAACTAGGAGAATTTGAGCCCTCCCGACAGTAAACAACCGGCGGACGCATGCAAGTGAGAATGTCCGCTTTCGACCCAAAGGCGACGAATGTCGTTGATGTCGGTTAGACGCAAACGTGGCGGAAAGCGAAGAACGAACTGGGGCCGAGAGAATGAACCGAGACTGGCTGGTATTGGCAGGCATAAGGATGGGCGGTGCAGTTCTGACTTCAGGCGTGCTCGCTTTTGCAACGCAAATTGCAGTGTTTGTTTACATGCGAGCTGCTGGCTTCTCTTTTCCGATTGGCGAGGTTGTGGGCCTGAATCGTTCGGCAGTAGGGCTTGTCGTGGGACTTATCTGGTTAGTCGCAATTGCGATCGCAATTGCGATATCTTCCGTTCGAAACCGAAACCGCCAACCCGAGCAAATGTTGCCTAAGGCGACTATATGGTGGCTGGGACTGCCACTTGCGCTGACGATTCTTGCGCCTCTACCGTTTATCGTGAGTCCGAACCTGACTGGATCGGCACTCCGCCTAATCGGACATGGCGGTTGCATGCCAGTAATCGTGCACGATACTCCAAACGTGAGCGGGTACTTTGTCCAAAACTTTACACGCCAAGACGACGACGCAACCCAAATCGGAGGACTGAAGGGTAAACTGCACCTGATGACCTCGCAGTACGCGTACGTTGAGCACCAGCCGAGATTGCTCGCGATGACGAACACGACGCCTTTGTTGTTTCGCATACCTCGAATCAATGTCTCGCTGGTTTCTACAGGCCAGAATGGTGACGACCTTGAATGCGATCGGTGAATTCAAGAACCCTTCCGCTCTTGGCCGGAAGCGGCCGGCTAGAAGTTGTTGCGGAAACAGTTTTGTTTATTTCTTGAACATTCCCATCGCGACAACCGTAAGAAGCTTCATGAAGAGCTTGCTTAAGCGAAATTCGGAAGTGAGAACCCAATTCGTTTTGGACTCATCAATCACTTGGTACTGGTTTTCAATCAGGTTCCAAACGGTACGCCGTTCATAGGTTGCCACTTTGCTGTGTTGGACCGGTCCGGAAATACTTCCAGCATTCGTTCTCGAGGCGGGCTCACCTCTAGTTCAATCGTGTAGCGCACCCTTCTTCCTCTTCTTTTTTCCTCGGGCAACCTCTGTATCCAAAGCATCGAGCTTGTGGTCCCAGAATCTGGCAAAAGGTTCCAACCATGCTTGAACTTCAAGAAAGGACTCTGGGTTGAGTGAGTACACCCGGCGCTGAGCTTCGGGTCTCACGGTCGCAAATCCATTTTCCCTGAGGATTTTTAGTTGGTGTGACACAGCTGGTTGGGTGATCCCAAATTCTTTGGCGACAACGTCCACGATAGCGCCTGATGCCATGTCCCCGTTCAGCAAAGATTGCAGAATGCTCCGTCGAACTGGATCTCCTAGTACGTCAAAAGCGTGCATTGAACCTAATCCTTGTTGCCTGTGAAGAAGTTGTACGTACGACAACCTGCTTCTCGGGCGTCATTCGCCGAAGATCCAAATGCTATTGCAGCATCAACCCAGGCGTCGCTTGACAACCGCATAAACGTTTCGCCCTCTTCCGTCTTGGACCAGGTAATTTCGTCTCTGCACTTTGGCACATCGCCTGTAGACAGGTATTCAGATAACCCCGCCAACGACACATCCCATCCCACACCCAACGCACCAGGTCCAAATTGTTTCCAGAACGCAAGGTAATCCTGATCATCATGTGCGATGTGCGCTAGAGTCAGCTCTGACGCGGATTCATCCACTTCCTTCAGCGATACATTCACCCATCCGATCCCGTCATTGAACTCCCATGTTATGGACAACAAATTCGGAGGCTCACACCTCTCGATTGTTCCATGGGCGTTGTCTTCAATTTGATAGTGCCCACCTTCATTGAATTCTCCCGATACCACACCAAACCATCTATTTAGACGATCTGGGCTCACAATTGCGTCCCATAGATCGTCAATGCCCGTTGCATAAAGTCGCTTGGTGACAACAGCTCGGGCAGCCTTGCCGCGCCATTGAATAGCATCTACCCGACGTTCAATCTTTCCAGTCATCATATATTTACAATCCTGTATATAAATACATACTAATATAAATGAAGTCATGAATGAAGAACTTGTTAGAACAACTCAATCACTCTTAGTGGCTGCTACTGGCCGATAACAGGCTGTTGGAACCATATCGTGTAAGACCGTTATCAACCCCATAAGGGACATTGGCATGATCTTGGCTCGGAGACTGGAAATACACAAGAATGGGCGGCCGCTATTCCCCAACTTCCTGCTCTACCCCCGAAACCACTGTTCGCGGCGGTTCCTTGTTAGACACAGCGTTTTTGGGCGCGGGCTCATCAAATTCTCGGATGCGCCGGACCATGCCGTCCCGCCACTTGTCCTGTAAAAATTCCGGCTCAAACTCCGGTGGCTTTTTGACAATGGTCAGGGTGGTTGCCATACCCACCGCCACCGAGGCCACCGCAATTAACCAATACGCCTGTTCGTAGGGACTGGCATACTTATCCCGCAGCCTGAGCTTGGTGCGTGCCCAACCCTGTTCAAAGGAGGCCGGGTCATCCCCGTCATCAGACTGAGCAGCCGTCTCAGGCTCAATAGCTCCGGGAAGGGTCATGTGCAGTACCCGGTTTGGCACAGGGGCCAACGTATTGCTTCGTTGTTGGTACTGACGCAGATCCCGGCGCCACCCCTCCGGGTCCCGGTAGGCGGATGCCGCCAGACTCAGGGCGGGTTCAACCAGCAGATATTCCAGTTGCCGGACAATTTCCGCCACCCAGGGCATTGGCCAATAGAGCACCCTTACCCACCGGGCAAACAACAACCAGGGCCAGGACCTTTGTTTCACTTGAGCCAACTGCTGCAACAACATAACATCAACAACCCCAACAGGCCAGTTCAGGGAGGCCGCAGGCACCACCACTACCACCTTGTTTAATCCGGTAAAGGTATGCCAGGCGCTATCGGCACCACCCGGAACAAGAACCACCCGTGTGTGCAAATTCAGGCGGCGGCACCAATGCTCAACCCGGGCTGGCATGCCTGCCTTGTCTGCCAGGGCAGCGGCATTTTCAACCGTGGGAATCCTGGTCAGGGTATTTTTCCAGGTCCTGTATAAACCCACTGCAAACCAGACAGCCCCCAGCAACCAGACCACCACAAATCCATAGGTCACATAGGTTGGAATCGCAGTGCGCAACGGCACCACATCATCCGCATGAACCGGCATTTGCAGGTGGGTGACATAAACCAGGGCGGGAACCGCAATTAAAGCCACCAGGGCGCCTTTACGGTACAACAGGTCCAATCCACCGGTGCCGTTGACCCGGGCCAGCCCATACAAGGCAACCGCCAACAGCCCGCAAAGCAACATGATACGGCCGGCTTCGGGCAGCGTATCCAGGGCCAGGGCCAGGTAGGTAAACAAACTCTCCATACGGCCCAGCTTACCCCGCTGCCGCCAGACCGTACAGCCAGCGGAATGCCTGCTCGATAAAGGTCACCGCCAGCCAATACCCACCCAGCACAAGTGCGGCATAACCCACCTGCCGCCGCAGCCCCCAGGCCAATACGTTGGTACCCGCATAAGCCGCAATCAGGCCCAGGGTCAACCAGATTGAAGTAACCAGCCAGCCCGGCGCAGGCGTACCCAGGCTCAGTACAGCCGCTGCCAACAATAGGCCTAAGTCCATGGCCAGACTGATCAGCACAAGAATCAACATCACATAGGCCAGGCGGAAACGGGGAATTCTGGCGGTCAGAATAACCACCATCAACATGAACATGGTCACTTCAGCAAATACCCGGAGGATGACAAAAACCAGGTGATCACCGTGGAAAAGAAACTGCGCAGCGGCACTGGCCAGCAATGCCAGAAACAAGCCTGCAACAAAGCGCCGCCGGGAATAATGTACCCGCTCCGGGGAACCCCTAAGGAATATAATACGGCCCAGGCCGCGGACCAGATCCACTGCACTCTGTTGCATAATCAGTTGGCCCGCGCCCGCTGGACCGGCTGTTCAGGTACTACCAACGGTGCTGGCCAGAAACTCCAAAGTGCGCTCGTAAGCACCATCCTCAACATTCATGATGGCTGCGTTGAAGTCGGTCACCCCCAGGTCGGCAAAACGCTTAATTTCGCCGCGCAGGGTATTTTCGTCTCCCACAATGGCAATGTCTGCGGGTCCGGCGGCACCTTCACGATCCAGCATGGCCCGGTAACTGGGTAGCTGACCATATATGGTCAGGTTCTGGGCAATCTGTTCCCTGGCCGCATCTACATTAGTGGTCAGGACAATGGGCATACCGGCAACCACTTGGGGATCCGGCTGACCTGCCTTGTGCAGCGAAGCCAGGATATGACTTTCCATGGTTTTGGGTCCAACCATCCAGGTATTGGTGCCATCCGTCATTTCCGCGGCAATTTTCAACATGGTCGGGCCAAGGGCGGCAATAACCACCGGCAGCCTGTCCGCCCCCGGCACGTCCAGGGCAACCCCGGCAACCCGGTACTGTTCACCCTGAAAATTGGCCTGCTCACCCCGGGCCAGGGGCATCAGCACACTGAGATATTCCCGCATGTGTTTGGCGGGCTTGGCATAGGACATGCCTAACATATCTTCAATAACCAACTTGTGGGACAAACCGATGCCCAGCGTAAATCGGTTGTTAGTAGCCGCAGCCGTGGTCAACGCCTGCTGGGCAATGGCGGTTGGATGACGGGGATAGGTTGGGGTCACTGCCGTCCCCAAGCCAATTTGTTGGGTCTCACGACCCACCAGGGCCAGCGTGGTAATGGCGTCATAGCCAAATATATTCGCCAGCCAAACATTATCCAGGCCGACACTCTCTACCTGTTTGGCCAGCCCAATCACATCGTCCAGGGTATTGCTGGCGCCATCTGCACCAATCATTACTCCAATTCTCATCTTACGTCTCCTGTCTGAAAAATTGATTACAAAATATAGAGGCGCAAGGCTGGCTTACCCGAAGTTTTAATTCAAGGGCCAAAACCGGCATAATCCGCCGCCTTTTAAAAAAACAAGAGCATCAAAAGCTATGTCAGAAAAAGAGACTATTGCAATCCTGGGAGGAACCGGGGATTTGGGCACAGGCCTGGCGATACGCTGGTCCAAGGCCGGTTATAAAATTGTCATTGGTTCGCGCACCCTGGAAAAAGCCCAGGCCGCGGTGGCAGCCTTGCAGGAGATTTCACCCGAAACACCCGCTGACGCCAAGGAAAACCTGGATGCCGCCGCCGCCGGGGACATTGTTGTGCTGACCGTGCCCGCAGAGCACCAGATTTCAACCCTGGACTATGTGAAAGCCAATCTGGCGGGCAAAATTCTCATAGACGTCACCGTGCCTCTGGTGCCGCCGAAAGTGGGCACCGTGCAATTACCGGAAGAAGGCAGCGCCGGTAAACGCGCCCAGGACTTTCTGGGCGAGGATGTGATGGTGGTCACCGCTTATCAGAACATTGCCGCCCATCTGTTGCAGCAGGATGTTGCCATCGAGTGCGACGTGCTGGTCTGCGGTAATAAAAAAGCCGCCCGGGAAAAAGTTATTCAACTGACCGAAGAAGCGGGGATGACCGGTTGGCATGCGGGTCCCGTGGCCAATTCCGCAGCGGCGGAAGCGTTAACCTCAATCCTGATACAAATTAACCGCAGCGGTAAGGTGGCACACTCAGGCATCAAGATTATCGGCCAGGAGCACTAGCCCGCCATGACCCAGCCTTTTAGCGTGCTGCCGGTGACCGGCCTGCCCATGGTCCAGGCCGGGGACAACCTGGGCACGTTGATTTGCTCAGCCTTGGACGACAATGGCATTACCCTGGATGAGGGTGACATCATCTGTATTGCCCAGAAAATTGTCTCCAAGGCGGAAGACCGTCTGATTCCCCTGCAGACCGTAACCCCATCCCCCCAGGCCATGGAACTGGCCCGGGAGACCGACAAAGACCCGCGCCTGGTTGAACTGATCCTTAAGGAGTCCAACGAGATATTGCGTCAGCGTGTTGGGGTGTTGATTGTGCGGCACAAGCTGGGGCTGGTTGGCGCCCACGCCGGCATTGATCAATCCAATATCGACCACGGCGACAGTGAACAGGCCCTGTTGCTGCCCGAAGATCCCGACGCCAGTGCGGCCAACCTGGCTGCTGATATTTACACCACTACCGGACGCCGGGTGGGTGTGATTATCACCGACAGTCAAAACCGCCCCTGGCGCATGGGCACCGTGGGCGCGGCGATAGGTTGCGCGGGTATCACTGTTTTACAGGACCATCGCGGCGGTAGTGATGTTTATGGCAGAGAGCTGAAAGTGACCCTGATCAATCGCGCGGATGCCCTGGCTGCCGCGGCCACACTGGTGATGGGGGAAACCACGGAAAAAATTCCCCTGGTGGTGATCAAAGGTTTCCCGCCGGAGCCGGATGATGCAACCGCCGGCCAGACCGCTGCCATTATCAACCGGCCGTTGGAGGAAGATCTGTTCCGCTGATGAAAGTACTGGCAATCACAGGTGGGGTTGGCGGGGCCAAGTTAGCCATGGGTTTAAGCCAGGTGCTCAGCCCCGAAGAGGTGGTCTTTGCGGTCAATACCGGCGATGACTTTGAGCATCTGGGTTTACATATCTCACCGGATATCGACAGTCTCACCTACGCCCTGGCTGACCAGAACAATACGGAACTGGGCTGGGGTCGCCAGGGGGAAACCTGGCAATTTATCGAAACCCTGGAAGCCCTGGGTGGGGAAAGCTGGTTTCGCCTGGGTGACAAGGATCTGGCCCTGCATATACAACGCACCGAGTTGCTCAAGGCTGGCGCCAACCTGACCGAAGCCACCACCCGGATCAGCCAAAAGCTGGGGGTTCAACACCGCATCCTGCCCATGAGCAACGACCCGGTGCGAACCATAGTCCACAGCGACCAGGGGCCGTTGGCCTTTCAGCACTATTTTGTCAGAGAACGTTGCCAGCCCGCGGTCAGCGGCTTCGAATTTGCCGGCATCAACAGCGCCAGGCTTAATCCGGAAATCGACGCCTGGCTGGACCAATGCCAGGGGGTGATCATCTGCCCCAGCAATCCCTATGTCTCCGTAGATCCCCTGCTTGCCCTGCCCAACTTCCGGGCTCGTCTGGAAAACCTGCCGGTGGTGGCCGTTTCTCCCATTGTGGGCGGTCTGGCCATTAAGGGCCCGGCGGCAAAAATGATGGCTGAATTGAACATACCCGCCACCGCGTCGGCGGTGGCTGCACATTATGCGGGGTTGTTATCCGGCTTTGTCATGGACAACACCGATAAAAACGAAGCTAAGCAAATAAAAATTCAAACTATCACCACGCAGACCATCATGGTAACGTTGGCAGATCGTGTGTCGCTGGCAAAGGACACACTCGGGTTTTTGCAGGACCTTTAGCGTCTTACCCCCAGGGGGAAAAGCGTCTTAAGATCCGGCAAACGGTGATTACAACTCAGTTGCGTGCGCACAAAGGAACGCGAATAGGGGTAATCCGCCGCATTATTAACTAAATTGGGAGAAGCCGATGTGGGCGATCGTTCCCGTCAAGACGTTTGATAAAGCCAAACAACGTCTGGCAAACGTCTTAAGCCAAGCAGAGCGGCGCTCGCTGATGCTGGCCATGGCAAGAGATGTGCTGACCTGTCTTGCCAAATCCACCCAACTGGACGGCATTGTAATTGTCTCCCGCACGCCCGAAGCAGATGCCCTGGCGCAAACATTCGCCACAGAGCGATTTGCCGAAAGTCCGGATGCGGACCTGCCCCAGGCCTTAACCCAAGCCACCCAACATCTGATGACGCATTTCGCAACAAAAGGCGTCATTGTGGTACCCGCGGACGTGCCGGGAATCAACGCAGACGAACTTGACGACATTCTGGCCGAACACGACACGGTCACTGTCCTGCCCGACACAGAACACCTGGGCACCAATGGTCTGATCTGTTCACCACCCCTGGCAATACCCTATATTTTTGACGGCAAGAGTTTCAAACCTCATGTGGACGCCGCCTTTGCTGCCGGAATTACACCCAGAATAGTCCCCGGCAGCCGCTTTGTACTCGACATCGACACCCCGGATGATTTGACGGAGGTGTTGCGCGAAGCGCCCAACAGCCAGACGGCAAATTTCCTGGAACAATCCGGAATTGCCCAACGTCTGCGCAAAGATTCTTATTCTAAATCCATATAGCGAAATACTTATGTCTGAACAAATTGAGGCACAGCCGACGGTGCAGCACATCCTCGACCGGGCACTGCAAGGGCATCTGCCCAGCGATGAAGAGGCCCTGCTGCTTGCCGATTTTACCGACACCAGGGCCCTGGCTGATGTTGCCCAGGTGCTGAGGGATGAAGGTTTTAACAATGTAGTGACCTTCTCCAAAAAGGTTTTTATCCCCCTCACCCATTTATGCCGGGATGTCTGTCACTACTGCACCTTTGCCCAGGTACCGCGCAAGCTCAAAGCACCTTACATGACCATCGAGGAGGTTTTGGAGGTTGCCCGCCACGGTGCCCGGATGGGCTGTAAGGAAGCGTTGTTTACCCTGGGTGAAAAGCCTGAACTGCGCTACAAAGCAGCCCGGGAGGCCCTGGCGGAAATGGGTTATGCCTCCACCACGGAGTATTTGCTGGCCGCGGCTGAAGCCGTGTTTAAGGAAACCGGCTTGCTCCCCCACCTGAATCCGGGCAATTTAAGCCCGGAAGAACTCAACACCCTGCGGCATGCCTCGCCGTCCATGGGCATTATGCTGGAGTCCGCCTCGGACCGCCTGACCGAAAAAGGCATGCCCCACCACGGGTCTCCCGACAAAGTCCCGGCGGTGCGTCTGGCCACCCTGAACAATGCCGGTATCGCCCGCATACCCTTTACCACCGGGATATTAATCGGCATTGGTGAAACCCGCGCGGAGCGGATCGAAAGCTTGCTCGCCATGCGCGCCATCCACCGGGAGCACGGGCACATTCAGGAAATTATTGTGCAGAATTTCCGTGCCAAAGCCGAAACTAAAATGGTCAACGCACCGGAACCTGACTTAAACGAATTGTTGTGGACCATCGCCGTGACACGAATTGTTTTCGGCGCGCATATGAGTATTCAGGCACCCCCCAACTTAAGCCCCGGGGTGCTGCCGCAGATTGTGCACGCCGGCATCAATGACTGGGGTGGGGTCTCTCCCGTAACACCCGACTTTGTGAATCCCGAAGCTCCCTGGCCACATCTGGAAGATCTGCGCCGGGAAACCGCTGCTGCCGGGAAGTATCTGACCGAGCGCCTGACCATCTATCCCGGTTATGCCGTGGACCTGGAGCAATGGGCCCATCCCGATTTACACGAACGTATTCTGGAGATGATTGACGCGGAAGGTTTCCCCCGGATTGATGACTGGTGCCCGGGAGATGTGGACATTGCCCCCCCGGTGGAGGTGATGACCGCCATCATGGATGCCCCCAAAGCCGTTTCCGGCAGCGTCCGGAACATCCTGGACAACGTGCTGGACGCGGCCCCGGACCACAATCTGCTGGATGAAGCGGAGATAGTTCGCTTATTTCAAGCCAGGGGTGACGACTTTACCGCTGTTGTTCAGGCAGCGGATCAACTGCGGCAACAGGTCAACGGCGATACCGTAAGTTATGTGGTCAACCGCAATATCAACTATACGAATATCTGCTATTTCAAATGCCAGTTTTGCGCCTTTTCGAAAGGCAAATTGGCCGAAAATCTACGCGGCCGGCCCTACGACCTGTCCGCGGAAGAAATTGGCCGCCGGGTCACCGAAGCCTGGGAACGTGGTGCCACGGAGGTGTGCATGCAGGGCGGCATTCACCCCGAATACACCGGCGACACCTACATTGACATTCTGCACACCGTCAAAGCGGCACAACCGCAGATGCACATTCATGCCTTTTCGCCGCTGGAAGTCTGGCAAGGTGCCGCCACTCTGGATATGGACCTGGTCCCCTATCTGGAAAAACTGCAAGCGGCCGGGCTGGGCACGCTGCCCGGAACCGCTGCCGAGATTTTGGATGATGAGGTCCGCGCGGTAATTTGCGCGGACAAAATCAATACTCAGCAGTGGCTGGAGGTTATGGAAGCAGCCCACCAGGTGGGTTTCAAAACCACCGCCACAATCATGTATGGGCATGTTGAGGGATATCACCATTGGGCCCGCCATTTGCTGCGGGTTGCCGCTCTGCAACAAAAAACCGGCGGCTTTACCGAGTTTGTACCGTTGCCCTTTGTGCACATGGAAGCCCCCATGTACCTGAAGGGTAAAGCCCGCAAAGGTCCCACCTTCCGCGAAGCCATTCTCATGCACGCGGTCGCCCGCCTGGTCCTGCACGGGTTGATCAACAATATTCAGACCAGCTGGGTCAAAATGGGCCACGAAGGGGTCAAGGCCTGTCTGAATGCAGGCTGTAACGACTTGGGCGGTACGTTGATGAATGAATCCATCAGCCGGGCCGCCGGCACTCAGCACGGGCAGGAAACATCCTCCGCCCAAATGCGCAGAATTGTCGGCGCCATGAACCGCCAACCCCGCCAACGCAGCACGGTGTATGGCGTGGTCAAGCCCGAACGGGAACGCGCCGGTTTAAATGCAGCAGAGCTGGCTGATATTGTGAATACGCCGGCCAGAAAATACGAGCGTAAACGCCCCTCGGCAAGTCTGGTGCGCAACAACCTGATTGATGCGGTGAATTTGTCCGGTGGGTAAAGCTGAAAAAAAGCCCGGGGATTAATCCCCGGGCAAATGGATCCAGTGGATCCAAGGCTAGCAAGCTAGGAATGCCAGCCGCTGAGCTGCATCAGGCGCGCCCACTCCAGAAACGGGTTGGGCTCATGAACTTCAACCAGTTCCAACAGACCATCAGATCCGGGAATAACCCGTAACCGATATTTCACACCCGCCTTGCGCCGGCGGTGTGCACGCTGTCTCATCCGGCCGTCCCGCACAGCCTCGTCACGCTGCGGGCTCCGGTTGTCTTCATTAACACCCATGTCATACCTCCTTGGCTTTGCCACACTTGTTCAACTTTCTGCGTTTACCCGTTCCGCCGCCGGTGCAGAACCCGGCGCATTTTGACCCATGGCGCGAACGGCACCGATCAGGGGCAGAATTAACCCGCCACATATGACCAGGGTCACCGCCGCCAACAACCACAGGGTGGTGGCCATACCCCACAGATCAAAGCCATAACCCACCAGGGGTCCCGTCAGGACAAAGGCCCCGCGGAAACCAAAACTGGCAATTGAGTTTGCCGTTGCCCTGAATTGACTGGGCACCCGGTAATTGAGGGCATCCCGCAATACCACCAGACCCAGGCCCCGGGCGATAAAAAACGTGGTACTGGCTAAAACACCACCCACCACGCCAAACACTTCCATACCCACATAACCCACGGCGGGGGCTACGCCGATTAACAGCAGCAGCAACCGGGGCCCAAGGGCAGCCTCTACCTTGTGCGCCCAGCGGCCGGCCAGGGCAGCCAGCAGCGTCAGTCCACCCCACAGCCAGCCGAAGTGGGCAAGCTCAACACCCTGGATTTGCCACAATTTCTGCAACAACCACACCGCGTAAAATGTGGTTAAACTCCATATGGACAAGGCCAGCAGCACCAGGCGCAAGACCTGGGAGTGCTGCCACAAGTAACGCAGGATATGCGCCATGTTGGCGGTGTGGTCACCGTCAAGACGCTGCCCCGGCGGCTCCACCAGGCTGATGACCACAAACACCGGTATCCAGCCCACCACAACCTGCACAATGATCAGCTCGTGGTAGTTAGCCCACAGCAAAACCGCGGTACAGGCCAGACCCGCCAGGGCCTCGGAAAAAGTGCGTGCGCCATACAATTTTCCCACCACCTGCCGCTGATCTTCCTCGTCCGCCCCCAGCGCCAATTCCGTGTCGTACAACAGCGCCAGGTCCGCTCCGGAAATCAGGGAGTGGCTGAGGCCCAACAACACCTCAAACAGCGCCAGCGTCCAGAAGCCTTCTGCAATTAACAGGGTTGAGTGTCCCAGAGCGGCAATAATGACCCCCGCCGCCAGCGTATTCTTGCGTCCCAACAGATCCGCCAGATATCCCAACGGCACCTCGGTGAGCAAAACCACCAGACCAAACAGCGCCTGCAGGCTGAAGACCTCCTGCATGGACAGCCCCTTGCTTTGGAAGAACGGCACAGCCACCGGCATGATGACCAGGAAAACCTGGAAAAATCCTACCCACAGGGTGCGCGCCACATTCCCGCTTAATCTATTGTTGTCTGTCATCTGTCTTCCCTGTAATCCCATCGCCGTAATTGCTTGTTGCTGTTGTTGATTCCTAAAACTTTTACGCCTCCCTAAACGAAAAAACCCCGAAGGCTGATGGCTCTTCGGGGTTTTGAAACTTTTTAACTGTTATCAAACTAACCGTCCGAGCCTCCACTGTGATGCGCAAAGTCTTTGACCATACCCAGTGAAATAGACCCTGAATCCACCACACGGGTAGTGACGTTTTGAATTTGCATAACGCCACTTTCCACAAAGCCACACGGCACACGCAGGTAACCCTGCACGCTGGTGCCAGCGCTAGAGGTGTTGTTGTGCCAGGTGGTATTCATCTTTGTTGCCGTTACGACGGTAGTCCAATTCTGTTAGTTGCTCCCACAAAAGTTGCCTTGTGGGATTGGGCGGCGAATAGTGCGCCTAGAGCGGTGTGTTGTCAACAAGCATTGCTGATTTTTTGAGAAGTATTTCTGATAACAGGCGGTGAGCGCCAGCCCGCTACCACGCTACCGATCCGCTCATGCCGCTCATGATCCGGCCGGGGTACGGGGGAATCAGGCCCGTGCTATGGCCTCGGCAATCAGGCGCTTGGCTTCCGCAGCATCACCCCAGCGCTCCACTTCTACCCACTTGCCGTCTTCCAGGTCCTTGTAGTGCTCAAAAAAGTGTGAGATCTGATCCAGGGTAATTTGAGGAAGCTCCGTCACCTCGTTGACATTTTCATATCGCCTCGTCAGCCGGCTGGAGGGGACCGCAATCACTTTTTCATCCTCACCCGCTTCGTCCTTCATAATCAGCACGCCGATGGGACGACAATTTATCACCGCACCCGGGGTAATCGCCCGGGTGCTGGCAACCAATACGTCGATGGGATCACCATCATCAGACAGGGTGTGGGGTACAAAGCCGTAGTTCCCCGGATAACGCATGGAGGTATATAAAAAACGGTCTACAAACAGCGCGCCGGAAGCCTTGTCCATTTCATATTTGATCGGCTCACCACCAACCGGTACTTCAATCACTACATTAATGTCGTTGGGGGCATCCTGGCCCACGGGGATGGCTTCGAGCTGCAAGGTATCTTCCTATGGTTACTACAGAGACTAGTTACTCATTGTAGTTCAGCTTCGGCATGAAGTCTGTGCGGCCTTCCGGGGTTAGATCAAAAAAACTCCACAAAGACCACAAGTTGTCCACATGACGAGGGTGGCCTTCGCCCGGCGCAAAAAACAGTTCAGAGTTCCAGAAGTGTCGCACCCCGTCGTCCGTGCGGACAAATACATTACACATGGGCACTTGCGCCCCATTGGGCATTTCCGTGTGATAGTCCTGAGCATAGGTATTGTCCGCCGCGGAAAGCCAGTGCAGGTTCTGCCACTGCCGCTCTTCCGCCAGGGCGGCCACCTTCGCATAGGGGCTGCGCGCCACCACTGCCAAACCGGCCCGCTGTTGAATGTGCCGGGCCTGGCCTTTCAAACTGTCGATAAAGGCGCTGCACATCGGGCAGGGGCTGCTATCTTCGGGCCCATACATGAAACTGTATAAAATCAGTGACTTATGCTCGCCAAACAATGCCGTTAAACTGACTTCGCCGCCGCTGTCCGCAAAGGTGTAGTCCTTGGCAGGGCCACCCGGGGGTAGTGTTCTGCGCAACCGGGCTACCGCCTCAATCTGGCTGCGCAAGGCCATTTCAGCCTCCAGCAGCTTATTGCGCTGTTCGCGATACTCACTGCTTTCCCCGGGAAAACGTACGTCGTGAAGGGTCATCTGCTTGCTCCATTGGTGGGTTTAACTCACTCTATAGACGAACCGGCCACGAAAAAACGGACGTTGGCGGGCGCGGGTCCGGGAGTCTCAGGCCGGGTCGGATAGCCCCAGGATGCGCCGGTTTGCGCTTGGGTCCACTGCCGATGCGGCAAAATCGTCAAACGCTTTGTCTGTTACCCGGATAATGTGTTCACGAATAAATTCCGCACCTTCCCGGGCACCCTCCAATTGATCCTTAAGGCAACATTCCCATTCCAGCACCGCCCACCCTGTAAAATCATACTGGGCAAACTTGGAGAAGACCGCCCTGAAGTCAATTTGCCCATCGCCCAATGAACGGAAACGCCCCGGACGGGCCAACCAATCCTGATAGCCGCCGTAAACACCTGAACGGCCGGTGGGATTAAACTCCGCGTCCTTGACATGGAACATCTTGATGCGCGGGTAATAAATGTCGATGAAGCTCAGATAGTCCAGTTGCTGGAGCACAAAATGGCTCGGGTCATACAGGATCTGCGCCCGCTGGTGGCCGTTCACCGCATCGAGAAAACGTTCAAAAGATACCCCGTCATGGAGATCTTCACCCGGGTGGATCTCAAAGCAGACATTCACACCCACCTCTTCATGGGCATCCAGAATCGGCCGCCAACGCCGGGCAAGCTCGGCAAACCCTTCCTCCACCAATCCCGGTGCCCGCTGGGGCCAGGGATAGATCAGCGGCCACAACAGGCTGCCGGAAAATGTCACCTGATTGGTGAGTCCCAGATTTACGCTGGCCCGGGCAGCCAGGGTGACCTGCTGTTGTGCCCAGAGTTGACGTGCCCCGGGATTACCACGCACCTGGGGTGCGGCAAAACCATCAAACAATTCGTCATAAGCCGGATGCACCGCCACCAGTTGCCCTTCCAGATGGGTGGACAACTCGGTAATTTCAACCCCACAGGCCTGCACCCGGCCATTCAGCTCGTCACAGTAGTCCTTGCTCTCGGCAGCCAGGGCAACATCCACAAAGGCCGGGTTACCGATGGGCACCTGAATACCCTTAAAGCCCAGCTCCGCGGCCCATTTTGCCATGGCCTCTATGTCGTTAAATGGGGATTCATCAGCCATAAACTGTGCCAGAAATATAGCTGGACCCTTTAATGTTTGCATTGTTTCCTCCGCTACGGATGAGTTACGAATAGGTTGCGGATGGGTATTTATTCCGGGTCCAGACTGACCCAGTGAGCACCGGCCGCACTGCTGGCCACCACCTGTTCAATAAAGTTCATGCCACGTAGGCCGTCTTCCAGACCGGGATAGTCCTCAGCGCCACCTTCCAGGGCGGCAAAGAACTTGGCGTATAAATTGGCAAAAGCTTCAAGGTAACCCTCCGGATGCCCCGCCGGCAGGCGCGCCGCCGCCAAGGCCCGGTTGGATAGTCCCGCACCGCCGGTGCGCCTGATCTCAAAAGGTTTGTCCGGCCAACGTACAATTAAACTATTAGGTTCCCGCTGGGACCACTCCAACCCGGCCTTGTCACCATACACCTTTATGCTCAGGTCATTTTCGCAACCGCAAGCCACTTGGCTTGCGCTGATCACCCCGCGGGCACCGCCGGCAAATTGCAGCAGCACGTTACCGTCGTCATCTAATGACCGTCCTGAGACAAAAGTTGACAAGTCAGCACACAGCCGCTGAATGCGCAAGCCGGTGACATGACTTAAGAGATTTTCCGCATGACTGCCGATGTCGCCAAAACAACCCGCCGCACCCGCACGCCGGGGATCCGTGCGCCAGCTTGCCTGTTTGTTGTCCACATCCCGAGCCAGCCAACCCTGGAGATAACTGGCCTGGGCGCGCCGGATTTTCCCCAGCATCCCCGCAGCGACCAATGACCGGGCCTCTTCGATCATAGGGTACCCCGTATAGTTGTGGGTGAGCAAAAACTTCAGCTCCCCCTGCAAAGCCTTAAGCTCAACCGCCTGGGCAAGACTTAACGTCACCGGCTTATCACAAACCACGTGAAACCCCGCCTTCAGCGCCGCTGCCGCGGCAGGAAAGTGGACGTGATTGGGCGCTGCAATAATGACAAATTGCATCCGCCGGCTTTCCGGCAAAAGACTTTCACCATCGAACATCTGGGCAAAGGTGCCGTAACAACGTTCCGCGGGCAATTGATACAGGTTTTGGCCGGACTGCCGGGAACGGTCCGGATCTGCGGCAAAAGCTCCGCAGACCAGTTCAGCCCGGCTGTCCAGCTCCGCAGCCATACGATGTACTGCCCCAATAAAGGCACCCTGGCCACCGCCAATCAACCCAAAGCGGAATTTAGCCTTTACCGCTGCCATTAATTTAGCGTATCCAATTGACCACCTCCCATGGCTCTCTCAACCTCGCCAAGTCTTCACCGAACGCCGGTGAAATGCTAGTCTGAATCCTTCTAATCTGGAGAATATCCCCATGCCACCCCGTCTTTCCGTCCAGCTATACAGTCTCAGACAAACCTGTGCCGAAAGTCTGGATGCGGTGCTGGCACAGGTGGCGAAAATTGGTTATGCCGGTGTGGAGCCCTTTAATCTTTTTGGTGATACACCCTCAGCCTTTCGGAAAAAAGTTGAAGACCTGGGGATGCAAATCAGCAGCAGCCATTTCCCCTGGAGTAATCACTGCGATAGCGTGAACCAGGTGGTAGACGTTATACAAGCGATGGGTTTAAGCCGCGCTCCGGGTGGTTTTGCCCCGGCTGATTTTGCGGACCGGGCGGCTGTGGAACGCAGCATTGAAACCACCCAATATTGGGTGGATGCGCTCAAACCTCATAATATGACCCTTTACCTGCACAACCACCATTGGGAATTTGATCCAATTGACGGTCGCACCGCCTATCACTACTTACAGGACGCAGTGCCCGAGGTGGAATTTGAAATTGATACTTACTGGGCCGCAAACTTCGGGAGCAACAACCCGGCAGAGGAAATCAGGCGCGTCAAAGACCGCTGCCCGCTGTTGCATATCAAGGACGGTCCGCTGACAAAGGATGCCGCCAACGTGGCGGTGGGCCAGGGCAGCATGGATATCGCCGGGCTGTTCGCCGCCGCTGACCCTAACGTTTTGGAATGGGCGGTCGTGGAACTGGACCACTGCACCACCGATATGATGGCTGCGGTTGCCGACAGTTGTCAATTCCTAACCGACGCAGGTTTTGTACAACCTGATTAATCCGGCAAACCACCAGAGATAAGCTTATGTCCACTCCGGAAATTCTCTATGACTTCGGCACCGGCCGTTCCGACCCAAGCACCTTTCCCACCGCCGCCCTCCAGGCTGCGGCGGTTAAGGTGATTGAAGAAGAAGCCCAGGCCCTTACCGAATACCCGGGCGGACTGGGCCACCCGGGACTGCGCCGGGCCATGGCCCAACGGGAGGGTGAGCGGGAGGGAGTGTTCATCAACCCGGATCACATTATGCTGACCAATGGTTCCATGCAGGCGGTAACCCTCACCGCCGAGGCACTTCAGGAAAACCACGGCGACACCGTGCTGGTTGAAGAATTTTCTTATCCCGGCACACTGAACGCCTATCGCAGTCTGCAGCTTGCGATGGTGGGGATAAAACTCGACGAAGGCGGCATGCGTATTGACCATATGGAGCAAACTCTGGCCCAACTGGAACAGCAAGGCCGGCGGCCAAAATTCATTTACGCGATCAGCACCTATCAAAACCCCACCGGATTTAATATGCCGGAACAACGCCGGCGGGACATGATCAGTCTGGCCGCGCAATATGGCATCCCTATCATTGAGGACAATTGTTACGCGGACGTCCACTACGAGGGCAAAATTGAACCCGCCGTATTTAAGCTGGATGATCGCCCTGAACATATCTACTTAGGGTCTTTGTCGAAAATCCTGGCCCCGGGATTCCGCCTGGGTTACGTCTACGCCCGCCCACCCATGTTGGATAAGATTCTGGCGCGCCGCCACGATGCCGGGAGCAACTATCTGGCTGCTGCCATTGCCGCTGAATTCTATAAAAACGGCATCAGCGCTCATGCCGGTGTCACCAATCCGGTTTTGCACAAAAAACGTGATTTGACCCTGGATGGACTGAGTACCGAGCTGGAAGACATCTGTACCTGGTCCAAACCCTCCGGCGGCCTGTTTGTGTGGCTGCGAATGCCCGACGATGTGGACCGGCCAAAACTATATACGCTGGCCCAAGCCAGCGGCGTAAACTATCTGCCGGGTGTATCCTTTCACTACGCCAACCGCAACATGCCTTACCTGCGCCTTGCTTTTGGACATTTAACCGAAGCACAGATTCAGCAAGGTATTCCCATCCTGGCCAGGTGTATTCGCAAAGCACGGACCAGCAACGAGCCACGGGCATTTACAACCTTGTTTGACTGAGCGCTACGAATCTCAAGACGAACCAACCAACCTTTGAATCAGCTGAAACTCTGGATAATCCGGGCCCACCCGTAACGCCACATAAACTTAATGTTCAGGCACATGCCCGGCTTGTTGGACAGCGCCACCTTTGACCAATGGACCACATCAGCATATTTACCCGCAACAAAGGCATGCCGGGCCAGGGAACGGCCCTGACGCGCGGCAAACAGCGGCCGGTAAATCTGATATTCCGGGGCCAACTGCCCATGATCAAATAGCGCGGCCTCCACCAACGATTCGGATAACTCAGCAAAAGACGACTGTGTACGCAGGCTGCCCCCACGCCTGTGATTGATGGCCACAGCCTCATTAACAACCACCGGGTCCGTTATGCTGAACAACAGAGCAAACAGGGTAACGTCCTCAGCCACCCGCAAACGTTGATCAAATTTGAGCCCGTCGAACAACTCAGCGGCAAAACACATGTTGGAGACATTACCCACTGCAAATTTTTTCTCAAGAAACTCGCTGAAGCGTTTGTGGCGGCTGGTGGGCAACTCAAATTGTCTGAGTTTGATGCGGCCACCCTTTTCAATCTGTGCCGCGCCAATCACCCAGCACACCTGCGGGTGATCGTTCAGACAGCGGGCATAGGTGGACAACGCACCGGCCAGAAGTTCGTCGTCCGCGTCCAAAAAGACCACATAGCGGCGCTGCTCTCCATGCTCATCAACCTCTACCCGCTGCCCAGGTGCTCCCTGCTCCTGCTCCTGACCCTGGTGTTGCCCCCACTGTTTCGCGGCTTGGGCAACGCCACTGTTGCGCGCCGCGCTGGCACCCCGGTTAGGCTGGTGATGGTAAATAAATTTTGCACCCAGCCGCCGGGTCCAGCCGGCCGCAACTTCAGCGGTGTTGTCCGTTGACCCATCATCCACCAGGATAATCTGCCAGTGGTCATGACTTTGTCCCACCACAGACTCTATGGCTCTGCTGACGTGTGCGCCATCGTTGTGACAGGGAATGATTATGGAAAAAAAATGGGTCATACTGCCGCTACTTTGTCATGATCAGACGCCTAAATACACCCTAACCGCCGTGCCGATTTCTTGAAAACCCTCAACCGCTATCTGGTCAAACACGCTAACCGTACCATCTTTGTGATTGTTGCCGCCCTGCTTAGCCTGGTTTCGTTATTCGGTTTGTACGAGGAACTGGAAGACGCGGAGGCTGCTTATGGGTTTGTTGACTCTGTGTCCTTTGTTCTGGCAACCATCCCACGCCGCTTGGACGAAGTACTGGTCTACGGTGTTTTTTTAGGTTATCTCGTGACCCTGGGCCGCTTTGCCGAAACCCACGAACTGACCGCCATGCGCGCCGCCGGGCTGTCACCGGCGCGGATCATCCTTGGTTTGGCTCCCAGTCTGCTGTTGTGGGTTGTGCTGAATATATTTGTGGCTGAATGGATTGCCCCCAACGCTGATCGCACCGCTGAGGCACAAAAGACACAGGCCCAGTACGGTGGTGCGGACCACGGTGTTGCGGTGGGGCTTTGGATGCGCGTGGACAATGTCTATATGCAGGTTCAGGCTATTGATGCCAACGGTGATATCTGGGGCGTTACCCAATACGTGGTTAACAATCAACGGGAACTGGTGACCACGGTCACTGCGGAAAAAGGCGCATTTGACCCTCTCACCGAACAATGGTTTTTCAGCAATACCACGCACACGGACTTTGTCAACGGCGAAACCCGCTCCAAGCACATGAGCATGTGGGTATGGGCAAATCCCATTACCCCCCAACTGCTGGCATCCAGCGCATTTTTGGATCCGGACAAAATGTCCCTGGCGGACCTGTACCAGCAAATTACTTATGCCAATCAGGATAACGTCACCACCCACCAGATTGCTTTCTGGAGCCGCTTGTTAAAACCGCTCTCCTATATCGGCTTATGCGCCTTTGCATTGGCTGCGGTTCTGGGTCCGCTGCGCGAAGCCACCGCCAGCTTCAGGGTTACCGTGGGTATATTTGCCGGCCTGGGATTTAAGTACCTGCAGGATTTATTTGCCCCGGCAGCCATTGTTTTTAACGTCCCCGCCTGGATTGGCGTCAGCATTCCCATCATCCTTTGTTTTGCCGTGGCGATTGCCCTGGCGCGCAGACAGGTCTGACCACATGCCCTATAAAGTAAAGTGGCACCGCCGCATTGCCCATAAGCTGGGCTACGACCTCGCCAAGTTCAACAAACAACTCACCATCGAAACTCATTTGCGCACCCTGCTGCCCAAACTGGGCATCAACCTTGTCCTGGACGTTGGTGCCAATCTGGGACAGTACGCGCAAATGTTGCGCTACATCGGCTATCAAGGAGAAATTATTTCGTTTGAGCCCGCTGCCGACACCTTCACCCGCCTGGAAAAGCTGACCCGGGGCGACAACCGGTGGACCGCCCACCCGCTTGCGCTCAGTGATACCAACGGTTCCGCTGAACTGCACCGGTCGGGCTCCAGCGACTTCAACTCGCTGCACGCGGCCAGTGACTTCGGCCTGGAAAAATACGGGGCCAGCATTGAAAGCGCACAAACCGAAACCATTCAACTGATGCGTCTGGACGAATTTGCGGCAAGCACCTTAGACCTCAGCAACCGGCGGGTATTTCTCAAAATGGACACCCAGGGACACGACCTGGTGGTCCTGGAAGGTGCCGGGGGGCTGGCCACCACCTTTGCCGGATTACAATCCGAGATCGCCGTGCTGCCCATCTACCGGGACATTCCCGACTATATGGACAGCCTGGCCTTTTATCGCCGTCAGGGCTACGAAGTGACCGGTTTATTCCCGGTTCACCGCCACCGCGGCACCGGGCATGTTGTGGAATTTGACTGTGTCATGGTCCCGGGGGCCGGGTTGTCAGGCTAACCTTCCGGGCGCCTGCCTTTAACAAAATCGCGTACACGATCCATCAGAGTGTCGTATTTCAGGTCGGAAAATTCACCCGCATCAAGGTACATCCCTTCACACTGGGCACAGCTTTCGTACCAGATGTGCACCTGGTTTTTGTCGTAACATTTGTCCATGGGGATGGCACATTCCGGACAGGAGATATTGTCCAGTTTGTTGTATTGTTTACCCAGCTTCGCATCACCGGAATCCAGCACAATTTCCGACATCCATTCCCGTTTCATTTCCAGAACCACATCGGGTTTACAAAACAAGCCACCACACCGGTCACAGCGATGGACGGCAATTTTGCGGCCGTAAGTCACCATCTGCATAATGCCCGGGCACTTTGGGCAACGCATCAGAACCGGGTCCCCGGCCGGTAATAACGGCTGTGCCAGATGCCCATCCCGTCTTCATCCGCAACGGGCATACGCCATGTGGTGACCTTGGCCGCCGCCAGCGCAAGGCGAAACAATCCTCTGGGTTGTTCAATGGTATTTTGTACATAGGCTTGGGCAGCCTCGGCATCCACATAGCGGCGGGCAATCCGGCGGTACTGATCCCGCCAGACATCATCCTGGCCAATGTCGTAAACCAGCTCTGCCTGTCCCTCTAACAGGACTTTCCGGTACGGATGGGGCTGTTCGTCAATACACAGCGCCACCCTGGGATCCTGGCGTAAACAGGCAAACCATTCGGACTTTTCCCGGGGTGTAAAATAGATGGCATCGTTTTCGTACAGGTACCAGATCGGTGTAACCAGCGGGCTGCCGTCTGCACGCACCACGGCAACCCGCATCAATATTCCGGGCTCGTTCAGAAACTCATCCCGCTCGGCATCCGTCAACCGCGGCATTACTCCCTCCAAATCCTTCCCAACCTACCGGCTCCCGGGCCGGCAACGCTCAGCCTGCAACAATAGGGTTAACCCGGCACCGCAACCCCAAGCATGTCCCGATAACTCGAGCGCAATTCCATCCGCTCTCCCCATCCCCTATCCAGCAACATCCCGTGTGCCTTCTTCAGCTTGTAGTAAGGGCAATTAACAACGAGGTGGTGCTCCAAATGATAATTTACCCCATAGGGGGCAATAAAAGCCCGCTCCCACCACGAGGCTTCTATGGTGCGAGTATTTCTCAATCGATCATCGTTGTCCGGTACAGCCGCATGTTCACCAATGTTACGCAAGCGGGTGATAAAGCGATTCCATGTCAGGGCCGGCACCCACCACAGTAAGAAGTAGAGATACCACTTACCGGCCAGGGTAAAACCCAGCAGAAAAATCAGATTAATAACAATATTGCCGCCGAACCGCCGCCACCCGTTTTGCAGACGTTGCACAAGGGTCTCACCACGAAAGGCATCCTTAAACATTGCCCCATATTGTTTCCAGCCGGTCTGACCACTCAAATCCCGCCACACTTTGCGCCGGAACGAGGCCTTGCTGATGGGGAAGGGTTTGGACAAATGCAGGTCGGGATCTTCGGGCTGCTGGGTGTTGGCGTGGTGTTGCAGATGATATTTGCGATAGCCGTCTATGGTCCCGCTGGTAAAAGGCCGGCCCAATATCCACTCACAGACCCAATCGTTGAGCCGGCGATTGTTGTACAAACTGAAATGGGCACCGTCATGGGATAAGACCCCCAACCCCAGCTGCCGCGCGCCAATAATAAAAATGGCCGGCAGGATGGTCAGGGGGTGGGTCCACAGGGTAACGACAACCCAGGTCAGCAAAATCACCCCCCAGCAATGTACAATGGACCAGGTCGACCGCCAGGGTGACAGGGTGCGCAGGTCGTCTATTTCTTCTGCGGAGAAAAAATCTTTGGGCCGCTGCTGTTCTTTTGACCGCTGTTCTTGTGACCGCTGTTCTTCAGACCGCTGCTCGTTTTGTTGCTGAAAGCTGCTCATGTCTCTATGTTAACACGCCCCGTTGCGAGCCGTCATAAGCCCACAATAGTGTCATTTAATACCCAATGATGCTGAGGGAGTGCATGAGTTATAATGTCTGGTTATGAACGAAAGTAACAATCTGCAGTACCCCTACGAAAACCATCCGCAACCCGGGACAACCCGGGAAATTGCCGAGGGGGTGCACTGGCTGACCATGCCCATGCCGGGCTCGCTGAGCCACATAAACCTTTATCTGCTGGAGGATTCCCGCGGGTGGTATGTCGTGGACACCGGTCTGAGCACACCGGAAACCAAGGCCGTCTGGCAAGAGATATTTGCCTCTGCCCTGGGCGGGAAACCGGTGATTGGGGTGATATGTACCCACATGCACCCCGATCATATCGGGCAGAGTGCCATGATTACGGACACCTTTGAATGTCCTCTGTACATGACCCGGGCTGAGTATTATCAGGCCCGATCTTTTGCCAACAACACCCCCGCCCACCATTCCAACTGGCTGGGCAGAACATTTTATACCCAGGCGGGCATGCCTGCCGACTATCTGGAGCAACTGGCCAAAATGTGGGAATCCAGAGCCTCCGAGGGTATGTCAATGCCAACCATGCCGGCAGGGTACGAACGCCTGGTCGACGGCCAGGTACTCACCATCGGCAGACACGATTGGCAAGTGATGGTCGGCTGCGGGCATTCTCCGGAACACGCCTGCCTGTATTGTGCGGCCTTGAAGATCTTAATTTCCGGCGACCAGATCTTGCCTGTTATCACCTCCAATGTCAGCGTCCACCCCACCGAGCCAAATGCCAATCCTTTAAAAGACTGGATGGATTCCCACGACAAATTCTTAACCATCCCGGCCGATACCTTTGTACTGCCTGCCCATAACCTGCCCTTTTACGGTGTGCGCGAGCGCCTGCGCAACCTGATCAGTCACCATGACGATCGTATGTTGGCCATTGAAGAGGCCTGCACCCAGCCCCAGGTGGCCAAAGATCTGTTACCGGTCCTGTTTGCCCGGGAGTTGGACCCGCGCCAGATGATGATGGCCCTGGGTGAAGCCATTGCACATGTCCATCTGCTAATGCACCGCAACCGTATTGAACGCACACTGCACAAAGACGGCCGTTATCGTTTTCTGTCCATCGACCCGGATTTGTCCCGCCGCGCCCACCCGGGTGACCACGATGCCCCCAGTGACGGCCCAGTGATGGTTTAGTGTCGGAGTCGTCCCCCCCCAGCGAACCCAGCCTCAAACAAAGGGTTGCCGGTTGGACTTACCGCACCCTGAAGTGGGGGCGTGATCATGTGCCGCCAATCATCCGTTCGGTCATTGGGGTTTTATTCATGATTGGTGGCGTTTTTGGCTTCTTACCCGTACTGGGATTCTGGATGATTCCCCTGGGCCTGGCCTTCATCGCCTTAGACCTGCCCTTTGCCCGCCACCGTATCGAAGCTTGGATGACGACATTGCGCCGCCAGGCCCGGGGAGAAGATGACTAAGTCCGGCAAGGGCCGCCGGTTTTGGATCTTTGGCGCCCTGGTCATCCTCCTGCTTGTGGCGGCGGGGTTTAGTCTGCGGCTGATGGGTGTATCCACCACGAACGTCGAGGCCAACTTGCGGGTTGGGACCGCGTTGGCCGCTAAACTTGCCTGTTCAGCACACCACCTTTCCGGCATGCACAAAGACCAGGCCGCCCGGGAATACCGGTCTTATATTCCCATACCGCTGGGGATGCAGGTGTCGTTCAGCCCGGACAAGGTTAACGTTGCCGCTACGTTGTTCGGCAACACCACCACCGCAACCTATCGGCCCGGGCTGGGTTGTACAATCGACAACGGCAATACGGCTGCAGTGGACAAGCTGAAGCCACCGGAAGTCAGCCGGGCGGATGCGCCCAAGGCCTGGCCCGCGGGCAACCACATCGTCGATCTCGATCATCCTGTCCAGGATCATCTGCACCACATCTTAAACACAGATAATGCGGCAGGTTATCAGACCCGGGCACTGCTGGTGGTACACCAGGGACAGATCGTTGCCCAGGCCTATGCCGAGGGAATAAGTGCAAACGATCAACTTATGGGGTGGTCCATGGGCAAAAGCCTGACCGCCATTATGCTGGGTAAACTGGTGCTGCGGGGGGATATAAAGCTGACGGAAACACAGCTATTTCCTCAATGGCAATCAGACAAACGGCGTCATATCTCGGTAAAGCACCTTCTGCAGATGACCAGCGGTCTGGACTTTAACGAAGCTTATGTAGCCGGCAGCGACGCCACAAGAATGTTGTTTGCCAGCAACAACGCCGCTGACGTTGCCCTGGCCAGCAAACTCGCCCATGCTCCCGGGGACCACTTTGCCTATTCGTCCGGGACAACCAATATATTAATGGAACTGTTAAGCCGGCGGCTGGGCGGTTACCAGGCGGCGCTGGATTTTCTCCGGGATGAAATTTATCAGCCCATGCACCTGACCGAAACCACCTTTGAGGTGGACCCCAGCGGCTTAATGGTCGGCAGTTCCTACCTCTACGCTTCAGCCAGGGATTGGGCCCGCATGGGGCAGCTTATGCTGAACAACGGCAAGCTAAACGGCCAACGGATTATCAGCCAGGCCTGGGTTGCCGCCGTGGCCCAGCCCAATACCAGCAATAATTTCAAGCCGTACGGCTA
>JANQMF010000182.1 GCA_028280225.1 Pseudomonadales bacterium
TACATCGTCGATGAACTAAAATGTATCCCCGCTCCCCTGAACTACGGCGGCGGCGGCGGTCAGATGCCTTTTCCGAAATCAATCTGTACCTCGGTAAACCATGTGGTGTGCCACGGCATACCGACACCCGGCAAAACCCTTAAATCCGGTGATGTCCTTAACATCGATATTACGGTGATCAAAGATGGCTATCACGGTGATACCAGTAAAATGTTTTTTGTCGGCAAAGCCAGTGTTCTGGCCAAACGTCTGGTTAAGGTCACTCAGGAGTGCCTTTACCGGGGTATTGAGACCGTTCGCGCCGGGGCTCACCTGGGCGACATTGGCCATGCTATTCAAAAACATGCCGAGGCTAACCGGTTCAGCGTGGTCAGGGAATTTTGCGGCCACGGCATCGGCAAGATATTTCACGATGCCCCCCAGGTACTGCACTACGGGCGTAAGGGTACGGGCGAACGCCTGGAGGTGGGCATGACCTTTACCATTGAACCCATGATTAATGCCGGTAAAAGACACATTAAGGTATTGCCGGATCAGTGGACCGCGGTGACCAAGGATCACAAGATGTCTGCCCAATGGGAACACACGCTGATGGTGACCGAAACCGGCTGTGAAATATTCACCCTGCGTAACGAAGAGCAAGCGTGCAAATAGTCCAGCAACAGGCAGCCCGGCAAGCCGCGAAGTATCGCGCCCAACTGCACAACCTGAAGGCGGATCTGGCCAAACGATTCTGGGACAACGAACCGATCGAAGCGCTGCTGGGTGACCTGAGCCGGGGCACGGACACCATCATTGTTGACCTCTTCAATACCCAATTCAGCGGCAACGAGGAAGTGACCTTGTATGCGGTGGGGGGATACGGCCGGTGTGAACTGCACCCGGGTTCCGACATTGATCTATTGGTGGTGGCGCGCAATCCGGCAAAATTCAAACGTCCCATCGAATTGTTTTTGCAAAGCGTTTTCGACCTGAACATCGAAGTGGGCCACAGCGTGCGCACCCCCAAGGGCTGTAAAGATGAGGCAAAAAACGATATTACCGTCGCTACCGCCCTGTTCGAACGCCGTTACCTGGCCGGCGACCGGAGCCTGGTGACCAAGGTTGACAAAGCCATGAGCAGCAGCCGTCTGTGGCCGCCGGCAAAATTTTTTGCGGCAAAACACAACGAACAGGTGGCACGTCATAAGCACTACGACAATACGGAATACAACTTAGAACCCAATGTCAAAACCTCTCCCGGAGGGTTGCGCGACATTCATACCGCCCTGTGGATCTGCAATCGTCAATTCGGCACCACCAACCCCGGAGAACTGGTTAAGCTGAATGTCCTGACCCCCACCGAAAAAAAATGGTTAGTTGAGGGCCAACGTTTTATCTGGTGGGTCCGCTACGGCCTGCACCTGGTGGCGGAGCGCAAAGAGGATCATTTACAGTTCAGCCATCAACGCGAACTGGCCCAACGGCTGGGTTTTGTGGACACCGATGCCAATCTGGGTGTTGAACGCTTTATGCATCATTACTACCGCCATGTGCTGGCACTCACCGAAGTTAATGACATTATCATTCAACAACTGCAAGAATCTCTACAGAGTCGCCGTCGAGCTAAAATTGTCCCCGTCAACGACCGCTTTCAGCTACACAACAATTACATCGAAGCCTGCGATCCCGGCTCCTTTACCGATCAGCCGTCACAAATGCTGGAGATATTTGTCCTGATGGCCAATCGCAACGACGTGGCTGGTGTACGCACATCCACGATTCGGCTCATTCGAGAGAATTTGCATCTGATCAACAACACCTTTCGTTCGGATCCCGCCCATACCCGCTTGTTTCTTGATCTGCTCAAAGCCCCCTATACCCTGGTTTCGCAACTGACCCGTATGCGGCGTTACGGCTTATTGGGGCGCTATATCCCGGAATTTGGACAAATCGTCGGGCAGATGCAACATGACATGTTCCACATCTACACCGTAGACGCTCATACCATGGCGGTCATCCGCAATATGCGCCGGTTCCGTTACCGTTCCAGCCGGGAGCGTTATCCCGTGGCATTTCACTGTGTGCACACCATTCCAAAAGTCGAGTTATTGTACATTGCGGGTATTTTTCACGATATCGGCAAAGGGCGCGGCGGTGACCACTCCGTGCTTGGCGCGGTTGATGCCCAGGCTTTCTGCCAGCGACATGGCTTGGGTGAAGCAGATACGGAATTGGTGGTGTGGCTGGTGAAAAAACACCTATTCATGTCAGCGGTGGCTCAGCGCCAGGATATCTACGACCCTGATGTGGTCCACCAATTTGCCTCGGAAATCAAGTCAGTGATGCGCCTGGACTACCTCTACGCCCTCACCGCCGCGGACATCACCGCCACCAATCCCACTCTGTGGAACAGTTGGCGGGCAACATTACTGCATCACCTGTACATCAGCGCGCGGAAAGTTCTACGCCGGGGGCTGGAGTCCGCAACGGATAAAGCGGCAACCGTCAGCGCGTACAAAGACCGGGCGCTGGAGCGTTTGCTGGATAGCGTACAACCGGGTACACCCACAGCCACCATCGAAACGTTGTGGCAAGATTTGGGGGATGATTTTTTTCTGCGCCACACCCCCGTACAGATTGCCCATTTGACCTCCACCTTTCTTGCCCACACCGACCACAATATTCCCCTGGTCTGTATCCGCAACGATAAAGACGAGGTGGCCGCTCAAGGGAGCACCCGGATCTATGTCTATACCCAAGACAAACCCCATCTATTTGCCACCACCGTTGTTGCCTTGGGCGAGTTCAACATTTCGGTGGTGGATGCGGTGGTCAATACCGGGCCCAGCGGCATGTGCTTCGACACCTATACCGTGCTGGATCAAGAAGGTAACCCCCTGGCCATCGACGCCCCGCTAATTGGACAGATTGAGCAACGCCTGGTGGATGTCCTGCTGCAGCCGGAAACCCTGAAAAAGCCGGCCAGACGCCGGATATCAAGACAACATAGAGACTTACTGTCCGCCACTGAAGTCACCTTAACCCCCGGCTTGGATGGCGATGCCTCCACGTTGACCATCGTCGCCAATGATCGCCCGGGATTACTGGCAACCATTGGCCGGCTGTTCATCGAACTGGAATTGCGTTTGCTGTCCGCCAAAATAACAACCCTGGGAGAACGGGTGGAGGATACCTTTGTGATTCAGAACAATGAGGGTTTGGCAATCCCCGCCGGACAAGCGTCTTATGACCTGACACACACATTAAGACAACGCATAGATCAACATCTGGCCACCGGCCATTCAACCAAGAGAGCTTCGTGACTAACAACCCTAACTTTGCGTTGCTTAAGGCCTACCCATTCGAAAAGTTGCGCCAGCTCACTGAAGATGTGACACCGGCAGCCAAACCCCATATCCCCCTGTCATTGGGCGAACCTAAACACGCCCCACCGGACTTTGTGCTGGATGCGCTGGCGGACCCGGCCACGCTGGCCCGGTGCTTAACCACCTATCCCGCCACCCGGGGCAGCGATGACTTACGGCTTGCCATCAGTCACTGGGTAAAAAAACGGTTTGCTGCCGAGCTGGATCCGCAAGCCGAGGTCCTGCCGGTCAGCGGCACCCGGGAGGCTCTTTTCTCTTTTGCCCAGGCGCAGTTGAGCGGCAAGCCCAACAGCAAGGTGATGATGCCCAACCCCTTTTATCAGATCTACGAGGGTGCCGCCTTGTTGGGCGGCGCCACCCCGGTGTTTATTAAGAACAATCCGGCGCGGGACTACCAGCAGGACTTCAGCCGGATCTCAAGCGACGTGTGGCGGGATACGGAAATGGTTTATCTGTGTTCCCCGGGCAATCCCACCGGCCAGATAATGCCACAGGATCAGCTCATCATGTTGATCGATTTAGCCCACGAATACGACTTTGTCATTGCCGCGGACGAATGTTATTCCGAAATATACTTCGACGAAGACAATCCACCGGTCAGCCTGCTCACCGCAAGCTCAATACACGGCAACAAGCGGCACGCCCGGTGTGTGGTATTCCACAGCTTGTCAAAGCGCTCCAACCTGCCCGGTCTGCGCAGCGGCTTTGTTGCCGGAGACGCAGCTCTGTTGAGCCCTTACCTTAAGTACCGGACTTACCACGGCTGCGCCATGAGCGCTCATCACCAGTTGGCTTCCGTACTTGCCTGGCAGGACGAAGCCCACGTGATCGACAACCGGCGGCTATACCAGGCCAAGTTTCGGGCGGTCACGGAAATCCTTGCCCCGCACTACCCGCTGCGACAACCCGAAGGTGGATTTTTTCACTGGCTGGCCACCCCAATTGACGACAAAACTTTTTGCCGCGATTTATTAGCGGCGCAAAATGTCACCGTCATGCCCGGCAGCTTTCTGGCCCGGCCGGAACCACAAAGTGGCCAATCCCCCGGGGACAATCACGTGCGTATTGCCTGGGTTGCGCCCATGGAGGACTGTGTGGACGCGGCCCAGCGTCTGGCCGAATTTATACAGACCGCCGGCCTGGACTATGCATGAATGGTCCAGGCTAGTGGCACGGACCGTTTCAAGTAGTAGAATGGCCACCCGCTTAAATTGATTAATCAAAATGTCTGATACTTTTGCATTTGGCCTGGGTTTCGCCAGCCGCAACCTTTCCGGCGAACCCTTGGATTGCCTTTTCCCGCAGCCGATCCTGCGTCCGGATAACCATCTCAGCCGCATCTGCGCCACCTTTCCCAAAGGCACCTCCACCCTCGCTCCGGAAGAAATCGCCAAGCTCGACCCCAACGGACAACTTGCCCCTGCTGCCTTGTTAAACAAGGATCAGCCGCTTACCTGTGTTAATCTGAGCGAAGACGCAAGCATCGGATCAACGCCGGAAGCTTACCTGAAATTACACCTGCTATCCCATCGGCTGACCCTGCCCAATACCTTGAATTTGGACGGCATCTTTGCCCACTTACCTAATTTGGCCTGGACGGATCGGGGTCCCATTGACTTGCAGGAACTGCCCGCTGTTCTGCTGGATGCCAAATTGAACGGCGAACATGTAGAAGTTATGAGTGTCGATAAGTTCCCTAAGATGGTGAACTATGTGATGCCCGAGGGGGTAAGGATTGCGGATGCAAGCCGCATACGCCTGGGCGCCTATCTGGGTGACGGCACCACCGTCATGCATGAAGGTTTTGTTAATTTTAACGCCGGAGCCATTGGACCCAATATGGTTGAGGGGCGAATCTCCCAAGGCGTGATCATCGATGAAGGCACCGACCTCGGCGGCAGCGCCAGCACCATGGGGACTTTGTCCGGCGGCGGGGAGATGGTCATCAGTCTGGGTAAAAACTGTCTTGTCGGCGCTAACGCCGGTACCGGAATCCCGCTGGGAGACCGGTGTACGATCGAAGCGGGCCTGTATATCACCGCAGGCACCGTGGTCAGTGTGGTGGATGAAAACCGGGAAGAAATCCGCAAGGTCAAGGCTCGCGAATTGGCTGGTGCCTCGGATATGTTATTTATCCGCAACAGCCAAACCGGCCAGGTTTTGTGCCGCACCAATCGGCGGGCCATTGAGCTGAACGACACCCTGCATGCCCACAACTGAGTTTTCAACCAACATGGACAATGCGGTACTGGAGCTGACCCAGGCGCTGATCAAGCGTCAGTCGGTCACCCCTGAAGACGACGGCTGCCAGGCACTGCTTACGCGGCGGCTGCGCGATATCGGCTTTTCGTGCGAACAAATTGATTCAGGCGCGGTAAAAAACCTGTGGGCCACCCGAACCCTGGGTGCCGGCAATGGCCCACACCTGGTATTTGCCGGACATACCGATGTTGTCCCTACCGGCCCACTTGATCAGTGGACCAGCCCACCCTTTGAACCCACTTTAAACAACGGTCATCTGTACGGCCGGGGGGCAGCGGACATGAAAGCCAGCCTGGCAGCCATGGTGGTCGCTTGTGAGAGATTAATGGACAAGCCGGAGCCGCTGGCCGGGACGTTGAGTTTTTTAATTACCAGCGATGAAGAAGGCCCAGCCGTTGAAGGTACCCGCCACGTGGTAGATATCCTGGCCGGCCGCGGTATTCAACCCCATTATTGTATTGTCGGCGAACCCAGCTCCAGCCTGCGCCTGGGTGACGTTGTACGTTGCGGGCGCCGGGGCTCCATCAATGCCGTCTTGACGGTCCGTGGCGTACAGGGCCATGTGGCTTACCCGGATGATGCGCTCAATCCAATCCATCAATCCCTGGCGGCGCTGGATGCGCTGGCACAATTTGAGTGGGACCAGGGTAATGACTACTACCCCCCCACCAGTTTACAAATTTCGAATATCCATGGTGGGACCGGCGCCACCAACGTGATTCCCGGAGACCTTCGGGTCGACTTCAATTTACGCTTCAGTACCGAACAGACCCCTGCGGGTATCCAGACTACCGTGGATAAGCTGCTGACCCCCTTTGAGCTGGACTACAACATCGAGTGGACTTTGTCCGGCCTGCCCTTTCTTACCGAAGCCGGTGCCCTGACCAATGCGGTCAGCGCCAGTATACTGGACGAAACCGGCATCACATGTGAGCTCTCAACATCCGGGGGCACCTCTGACGGGCGCTTTATCGCACCGTGGAACAACGCTGCGGAAGCCGTACAGGTTGTGGAACTGGGGCCGATTAACAAGACCATTCACAAGATTGACGAATGTGTCCGAGTGGCGGACCTGGTACCGCTGGCCAGAATCTATCAGGGGATTGGGCAGCGTTTGTTGTCGGCACCCTCCCCATGATCCGACTCCCCATGGTCCGTTATGTGCTCACCGGCTTTGTTATTTTTTTAGTGTGTGCCATCATCTTTGCCCCAGCCGGTCTCATCGATCGGGTCATTGACAACCAGCCCGGCGTGGCCTTAACGGATACCCGGGGTACCTTGTGGCAAGGCACCGGCAATATCTCGGTGGAGGTCAACCGCAATACACAGCTTAACGGCACCCTCAGTTGGGACTTCAACTGGCTTTCCCTGATCAGCCTGGCACCCACTTACCAATGGACCCTGAGCCGCTCGGATGTATCCCTTTCGGGTACCGCGGGGGTCACCACAAGCGGTCAGGTAATGGGTGTACAGGGTAATTTAGAGGCGGCTGTATTAAACGAATTTCTAGCCATCTACTACATTGTTTTGTCAGGTGACTTTTCTATCAGTCCCAGCAAAATACTGCGCGCTCATCACGGCCAAATTACGGATATACAGGGGCAGATCGACTGGAGCGGGGGCCGGGTCAGATACACCCTGGCCGGCATTCTGCACGAAGCGCAGTTACCTGCCATGACCGCTTATCTGGAGCCCAATGCCAGCCGGCAACCCGCCGCCACCGTATTCGCCCAAGGCGGCTCCACCCCCCTAATTATCGCAAGTATCGGCGAAAATGGTTTTGTCAAAGTGGGAATGACCAAATTATTCACCAAGTTGTTACGTACCCCATGGCCGGGCAGTGACCCGGATCACGCTGTGGTATTGGAGGTAGAGGAACAACTCCTTTAAAATGAAGACCTTAGAGAGGAATCCCAATCTACGAAGAAGCGCCTAATAATCAGGGGCTTAGCGCTGATACCGAAGTTTTGGGCAGGTTTGACGGCACCCAGAGCAGTTAATGCTTAACAAGTACACATTAACTACACATTGATGTGGCACAACCAAGTCGTCACAATAGCGCCGGCGTGAGGGAGCCGAAGAGCGCACAAACTGAAATTATTTGTATACCCTGCCCGGGCACGGTTATACAGACCCCGTGGACGGCTGCGTATGTCCACGCGGCAACGTAAGTCCACGAGGCAATGAAGGACAAGCCCAGAGAGATGTTCGAATCGGCAACCAATACAGTCATCACCAAGGGTGTTGAGCCCGTGCGCTGGCTGATTATTGCCGGAATCGCCTACACCCTGGCCACCACCATCTGGACCTTTTTTGATACTCCGGTACCTCAGCCCATCACCGATCCGGGTCCGGCAAGCAGCACCAAGGCCAACACGCCCGGCAACGTTAACTGGATATTGGGCAAACACCTGTTTGGCGAAGCCGGCAGCGCCCCGGAAGTAACCATCAGCGACGAACCCGCAAGGGAAACCCGTTTGCCCCTGGAACTGCAGGGCGTGACTGTAGCCGACGTGGCTGAAGAATCCATGGCCATTATCGCCCAACGCGGCAAGGCCGGGTTGCGTTACCGCATTGGCAGTGATGTGCCGGGAAATGCCAAGCTGGTAGAGGTGCTGGCCGACCGGGTTATTCTGCGTCGGGCCGGTGCCAGGGAAACCCTGATGTTCCCGAAAACACAATTTGCCGCGGTTGTGGAAGACGAAGCGCCGGAGCCGGCATCGGCGCAGCCAGACACCCGCAATCCGGCGCCCGATACCCCGGATATTCTGGGCGACTATCGGGAACGTCTAGCTGAAGATGCACAAGGCACTTTGGCGGAACTGGGTATAGAAAGTGCCGAAACCGGCGGTTACCGCCTGGGCAGCAACGCGCAGTCAGCCTATTTGCAACAGAGCGGACTGCAGCCCGGGGATGTGATCATGTCGGTTAACGGGCGCCCCGTGGGCAACATCGAAGAGGATCAGCTTGAACTGGACAATGTGATTGCCCAGGGTTCCGCCCGCATCGAAGTGCAGCGCGGCGGACGGCGCTTCTTCATCACGGTGTCGCTAAAATAGGTGTTTCGTGTTATGCCCAAGCAAAGTTTCCCCTCACCCATCCGCAACAAACCCTGCCCCACCGACAACGGGTTTTTATCCACGGATTTTTTTGAACGACTTTTTATGAAGCCAACAAGTATGCAAAAACTATTACAGCACACCCTGGTCCTCAGCCTGGTGATCTTGTGCCTGGGATATTCATCTTCCGGATTTTCTCAGGAGAAGGCCAAATCCTGGCGTATGACCGTCAAGGGAGCGGACATCCACGAATTTGTCGCTGAAGTTGCTGAGATCACCGGCAAGACCTTTGTTATCGACCCCCGTCTCAAAGGCAGCGTGACGGTCATATCCGATACACCCATGGACCGGGAAGGGGTTTACGCGCTATTCCTCAGCGTGCTGCGCCTGCATAACTTTACCGCGGTGCCTTCCGGGGATGTGGTACGGATCCAGCAGAATGCCACCGGCAAACAGACACCCGGTGCCCAGGGGGACCTGGGTGCGGTGGCTCCGGAAGAACTGGTAACCCGAGTTGTGGCCGCGCAAAACGTCGACTCCGCGGAGCTGGTCAAGATTCTGCGTCCGCTGATCCCCCAATACGGACATATCGCGTCGGTTGCCCAGCCCAACGTGGTCATTATCAGCGACCATGCGGACAACATTATCCGCCTGAAGAAAATTATCGCCAATATCGACGTATCTGATGAAGAAGAAGTGGTTATGGTGCCCCTCAAGGACGCCTGGGTGGGCACCGTGGTCGGCATTCTGGAAAAGGTGGCGCCGGATCAGATTGGACGAAATGCCAAAGGCCCCCAGCGTATTCAAATTATTGCCAACGAAAGAAATAACTCCCTGGTCCTGCGGGGCAAACCCCGGCCAATCGCTGAAGTTCTGAAAATTGTCGATAAACTGGACCAGCCGGCAACCACCACGGATTCCACCCAGGTGATTCGTTTGCGCCACGCGGACGCAGCCAATGTTTCCACCATATTGACCAGCATTATCAGCGGACGCCAGACCGGTGAAGAAGGTGGCGCCACCCAGGAAACCACCATCCAGGCGGACGAAACCCTGAATGCCATTGTTGTACGTGCGGATCCCGGCACCATGACGGAAATCCTGGATATCATTGAAAAGCTGGATGCCCGCAAGGAACAGGTATTGATCGAGGCAGCCATTGTGGAACTGACCATGAACGAAGGTCAGTCCCTGGGGGTTGAAGTTGCCGCCGCGGACGGCGGCGGCAGCAGCGTCCCCCTGGTCTCCACCAGCGGTATCCCGGCCGGGGCTAATCTGACCGGCGCACTAAATGCCCTGCTTGCCGGTCTAATTGACGAGGAAACGGAGTCCATCGACATTATCGGCGGCTTGGGCGCTGCAACCAGCCCCACCCTGGCCGCGGCAAAAATCGACACCGACGGGATTTCCTTTGGTGCCGTGATCACCGCCATTTCCACTAACAGTGATGCCAACCTCCTGTCCACTCCAAGCATATTGACCCTGGACAACCAGGAAGCCCATATCCTGGTGGGTCAGGAGGTCCCCTTCAGAACCGGTTCCTTTACCACTACCGGTGACGGCACGAGCAATCCCTTCACCACGGTCCAGCGGGAAGATATTGGCCTGGAGCTTACCGTCACCCCCCATGTCCACAACGGCACATCTGTCCGCCTGGATGTGGCTCAGGAAATCAGTAATCTGGTGACCACCGCTGTTGGTGGCGAGGCTTTTGCTGACGTGATCACCTCAAAAAGATCAATTGAAACCACCGTTTTAGCGGAAGATCAACAAACCATTGTTCTGGGTGGGTTGATCCAGGATGACTACGAGGAGAATCACTCCAAGGTACCCCTGCTCGGTGACATTCCGGTACTTGGAAATTTATTTAAAGCCCGGAAAAAGACAAGAACCAAGACAAATCTGCTAATATTCTTACGTCCTACTGTGTTGCGCACCAACGAAGATGCTCAGGCGGCGACCGAGCGTAAATACAAGGACATCTGGGAAGTCGAAATCAATTCCGCGGTACCGAGTTACGGTGAAATCTATGAGGGTGAGCGCCCGAAGTAGTGACAAGATCTGATGTATGAAGGGGTTTATTTATCGTCTTAACCGCCTTCTGCTTAAGCTAATTGTCCATCCCACGGTTACCGGTGGGGACAACTTTGCGCTAAACGAGGGAAAACAGGTGGTGTATGTTCTGCATCACCGCTCGGTCACAGACCTGGTTATGCTTGATCTGGTTTGTACCGAACACGGCTTTACGTCACCCTTCCTGCCCCTTGATCTGGCCGAAGCACCTGAGCGTCTGCGGGTATTTCCATTGCTGCGTTCCGCCGGTGGACGTATCACCATGAATACCCATTCGTCCAGGCTGCTGCGGCTGATCGACCAGCCCGCGGAACTGAAACACGATATCACCCTGGTGCCGATTACCGTGTTCTGGGGACGTGGTATGTCGGAACAGGGTTCCCTGTTCAGCACCCTGACCTCGGAAGACTGGGCGGTGACCGGGCGTTTCAAGCGGCTGATTAATCTGCTCATCAATCGGCGCAACATTGTGGTTCACATAGGCCGCCCCATATCCCTGACCGATGTGGCGGGAAAGGATATTGAACGCAATATTGCCATCCGCAGAACGGCCCGGCTGTTGCGGGTACGTCTGCGTCAGCAGAAGGTCACCGCCTTGGGGCCGGATTTTTCCCACCGCAGAACATTGCTGAACCAGGTGGTCCAGAGCCGGTCGGTCAGGCAGGTTATCGACAGCAAGGTTGCCGCCGGTGGCAAACAAAAAAAGCTGGAGCGCCAGGCCCTCAGGCACGCCCGCACCATCGCCTCGGATATGTCCCATACCACGATACGGGTACTGTCCAGAATATTGCGTTGGTTCTGGAACCGCATTTACGACGGTATCGAGACCCGGGGGATTCACCACCTGGAGGCGGTCAGCGCAACCCATACGCTGATCTATGTTCCCTCCCATCGCAGTCATCTGGATTATCTGTTGCTCAGTTACTTATTGTACTACGAAGGGTTTATGATCCCGCATATTGCCGCCGGCGATAATCTTAACCAGCCTGTTCTCGGCTCCATCTTGCGTCGCGGCGGGGCTTTTTTTATGCGCCGCAGTTTTCGTGGCGACCCTCTGTATACCGCTGTTTTTAACGAGTATCTTTATCAGGTCTACCGACGTGGCCACAGTGTAGAGTTTTTCCCCGAAGGTGGGCGGACCCGTAGCGGACGCACGATGCCGGCCAAATTTGGCCTGCTGAAAATGACCCTGGAGCACCAGCTTCGCGGCTTGCCCAAACCGTTGGCTTTTGTACCGGTTTACTTCAGCTACGAAAAAGTGGTGGAGGGTTCGAGCTACCTGTCCGAACTGCGCGGAGCCACCAAAAAAGGGGAATCTTTTGGCGATGTCTTTCGCAACATTAAGTTAATCCGGCAGAATTTTGGCCGGGTTGGGGTCAATCTGGGCCCACCCATAAAGTTAGATCAATGGCTGCAGGAGGTATCCTCCACCACCGGCTCTTCCGGCGTTGCGCACGAGGCCTCATCTGTTCTCACACCCACCTCAACAGATCAGGATGACGTACTGGACAATTGGGTGTCCAGGTTGGGGACCACAATTATGCAGCAGATTAACAATCAGGCTACCGTCAATCCGGTTAATCTGGTGGCACTGATTACCCTGGCCACGTCCAACAGTGCCATTGAGGAAGTCCGGCTGCGGGATCAGATTGTGTGTTACCAGACTCTGTTGCAAAAGTTGTACCCGGACTCCGGCATCAGGGTGTGTGATGATCCACCACACCAGGTGATCAGCCATGTGGAAAACCTGGGATTGCTGAATCGTTATCAGGAAAAGTTCGGCGACGTATTGGGACACGAGCCTTTTGCCGCGGTATTGATGACCTGGTACCGTAACAATGTGGTTCACACCTTGGCCCTGCCTTCCCTGATCGCCTGCCTGACAGTCAAACGACGACGCCCCATCAGTTACGACAATTTACAGCGTATTGTCGGCATGATTTACCCCTATCTGGCGGAAGAATTGTCATGGGAAATTCCCAACGATAAGTTTAACCAGAAGTTTGATGACTGTATTGCCACCATGCACAGCCTGGGGTTGCTCAACAGAAAGGACAACAGCTTTGTTCCCCCACCTCCGGGTGAAGGCAGGCACATGGAGCTCAGCCTGCTGGCCAATCTTGTTTCACAAACCCTTGAACGGATGTTTATTGTTATTCACTTGTTGGGCCGGAGTGGCTTTACCCTGCAGGGCCTGCAAACATCCAGTCAAATTGTTGCGCAAAAAATATCCCGCCTGTACGGTATTAACGCGCCGGAGTTTTTTGACCGCCGGCTTTTTGATCAGTTTATCCACAAGCTGATCACCAACGGGGTGGTCAACACCCTGGCTGACGGGATTCTGGTGCCGGATCCGGGTCTGGATCAGGTTTTACGTGCAGCGGAATTTGTCATTGATCCCCAAGTCAGGTACGGCGTTCTCAGTGTCAGCTCCGAAAGTGGGCACTAACGCAACCGCTGCACATTGTCTTCCCAGTTCTGACCGTCAAAAGGCACAATTTCCATTTGCCGCCAGACATTGTCCGCCAGGCAGCGTGCATTAACGCTGACCTGGTCCGGATGAGATCTGGGTACATAAAAGGCTTTTACCCCGCACACCCGGCAAAACAGGTGTTCCGCAACCCGGGTATTAAAACGATAAGACGTAAGCTGTTCCGCTCCGCTGATTAACCTGAACTGACTTTGCGGAACGATGAGGTGGAGATAACCCACCCTTTCACAGATCGAACAGTTACATTCAGCAAGACTGACTGTCCCGGCAACATCCACCTCAATCTGCACAGCCTGGCAATGGCAACTGCCCCTGTAAGTTCTCATAGGGCTTCCTGATGATTTAAAACTCACACATATATATCAAAGCGTACCGCGCGGCCACGAACCTGATGTGCCGCCCGAACACCCTGTTTGGTCTCGACCCGGGGATCTTTTAGCCGGCGCTTGAGAACCACCCGGTCTGCGCAGGATAAGCCAAGATCAATACAATGGGGTAAATCCGGATCCGGGGTTTGCCCAACCACCTGTTGCAAAAGCTGGGCTGCCAGCCCGGGTAACGCGGATTTCCGGCGCTGGGGAAACATGGGATCTAAGTAAACCACCGACCACCGCTGTCCCATCGTGGTTGCCTGGCTGAGGACAGCCAGGCCATCAGCACGGCGCAGGCGAATGGCCTCCTGACCAGCGGTCAGCTGTCTGGACATCAACCAGATCAGGGGATGGTGTTCCACTGCATCAACCGCAAAACCCTGGCCGGCCAGTGTGTATGCATCAACACAGAAGCCGGCAAAAGGATCCAACAGGGTCAGGCCACCCCGTTTGCCACGGCATGCACGCACCACCTCGCTCCCGCCCATCCGACGGCGCGCCAGATGAGCCGCAGACAACCTGAACGGTTTGCTCAAACCCGGGCCGATCAATGCCCAACCCTGATCATCCAGCCAGGCGGCAAACCCGGGTAAACCCCGGGGCAAGGTGGATGTCGCTGATAGTTCAAAACACCCGGGACATTCGTTGACCAGTTCCTCGGCAATAGCCGCCAGATGCACCGGTGCAAAAATCATGAAAGGCGGCTTCAAGCGGATGTATGGCCTTTAAACATATTCATCAATGTGGGTGCGGCTGGACGTATGAGTGGTGGCCATGGCCTGGCTGTTATAGGCAAACAGCGCAGCCTCCTCCGGGGCACGGTTTATCCTCACCGGACGTGTCCAACGAAAATCAGCTTGCGTTCCCGATGCCTCACCAACCGCCACCTTGGGCCCGGGGGCCGGGGTGGCTTTTGCACCTTGATTGGTCACCACCAGGTTCGCATGAGGGGCTTGCGTTATTTTCATGGTAGCCTTACAAGTATAGTTCCCCGTCAAATTTGTCAACTTCAGTCCGCCGGCTATCCCGGCTGAGCCGCCTTAACCCAGGGGGAATCTCCGTCCACGTAGACCGGCAACGCCAGCTCCGGTGTCACACTTTCACCTGCCTCATGCGCTCTGCTGACGTAGTTCAGGATTGCGCGTGCAGAGGGTTCGATCTTTGCGACCCATCTTTCCGCCAGGGGCGCTGCGAGCCAGTTTGGGTATTGGCCAACAACTTTAAAGTCCGCCCAGTTAGGTTGACAGTCGGTCAGCCATTGAGGCATGCCGTCCACCAGTGAGGATGCCTGCAACAAGCTCACTTGACCGTCAGCCACCTTATAAAGGGTCAAATAGTGTGCCTCGCCGCGGCTTTTTATTGAGGTCAGCCAGTACCCTGCTGAAGATTGGCTGCTCAGAGCCGATTCCAGCCACACCCGGGCACTGGGTACCGGCACAACTTTAGCAGCGGCCGCATAGCTTAAAGCCTGAGTCACGCTGGCAGCCATGCGTACTCCGGTAAAGGAGCCCGGTCCGCAGCCAAAACCCACCACACCGACATCTTTGATATTCACCCCGGCTTCCGTCAACAGCGCATCAAGCAGAGCCAAAAGATGCTCATTGTGTTGACGCCGTAAATAGCGATGCCGCGTATAAATCTGCCCGTGCGCACGTAAAGCAAGGCTACAATAGCCACCAGATGTTTCAAGACACAAGGTATGTTTCATTGACACAGAATAGCCAACCCTTAAGTCTGGCGGAAGCGTTGTCCCGCCTGAAGGGCCACATTACACCCCTTGCCGGGGACATCGAGACCCTGCCGATTGAACGGTGTCTGGGGAGAATTGTGGCGGCTCCGCTCAAAGCACCCATCGACATGCCCCCCTTTGCCGCCTCAGCCATGGACGGTTATGCCGTACGCGATGAGGATTGGCAGGCAGATCCCGCTGCAGCCTTTACCCTGGTAGGGCGGAGTCTGGCGGGACACCCCTACACCGGCGCGCCCTTAGACAGGCGCGAAGCTGTGCGCATCTATACCGGCGCCGCCTTACCCCCGGGGGGTGGCCGGATCCTGTTGCAGGAAGACCTGCTCACCGCCACCGAGGACCAGGCTACCTTCAGGCCTCATCAGCCCACGGAACACTATGTGCGCCCGGTGGGTCACGACATGCAAAAGGACCAACTCCTGGCCCCGCCGGGCACAACCTTAAGTGCCCTTACTTTAGGTATGGCGGCGGCGGCGGGTATCGGGGCGATTCCCGTTTATCCCCTACCCCGGGTTGGGGTCTTTTCTACCGGAGACGAACTGGTTGATCCGGGCATTCCGCCTGGCCAACTCACCCCGGGTCAGATCTATGATTCAAACCGTTTAACCGTGCTGAGCCTGTTGGCAAATCTGCCCATTAAGTTGATTAACCTGGGCCGGTTGCCGGACGATCCTGGAGCGGTAAACCAGGCGCTGGCCAAAGGAGCCAACAAGTGTCATATGTTGATTACCAGCGGTGGAGTATCGGTGGGTGATGCTGACCATATTACCCACACCATACGCACCCTGGGTCAAATCGAATTTTGGCGGTTGAATTTAAAACCGGGAAAACCGCTGGCTTATGGTCAAATCGACGGCTGCCATATCTTTGGTTTGCCGGGTAACCCGGTATCGACCATCGTCACTTTGTTGATGGTCGCCAAACCGGCCATCATGCAGTTATGCGGTGGCAACCCGGAGCCGCCGCTGCGGGTAGCGGCAATCACCACGCACGGCTTTACTCATCAGCCCGGGCGCACGGAATATCAACGAGGCATCTTGCAAGCTGACACCCAGGGCTTGTCGGTCACCCCAACCGGCGACCAGAGTTCCAATCGCATGACAACCTTTGCCGCCGCTAACTGTCTGGTGGAAATTCCCGGTGTCGCGGAAGATATAGCCGCCGGCGAAACCGTCGAGGTGCTGCCGTTTGCCGGTCTGCTCCAGTAACGACAGGTCAGCTTTTTAAGGCTTCACTGATTGCAGCCTGAATGGACTCCACCGCGCCGTGACCATCCACCTTAACGTATCTGACCCCGGCACCGGACTTAGTCTGATAAAAGTTGATTAAGGGTGCCGTTTGCTCATGATAAACCGCCAGACGTTCGCGGACGGTATCTTCAGTGTCATCCGCCCGCTGGATCAAGGCTTCTCCGGTTTCGTCATCCCGGTCCGCAATTTTGGGCGGGCTGAACACGACATGGTATACCCTGCCCGAAGCCGGGTGCACCCGGCGGCCGCTGATCCGTTCCACCAGGGCATCATCCTCAACGGCAATTTCAACCACCACATCGATGGCCACACCCGCCGCGTCCATGGCTTGTGCCTGGGGAATGGTGCGGGGAAAACCGTCAAATAAAAATCCGGATGCACAGTCCGGTTCGGCAATGCGCACCTTGACCAGATCGATGATAATCTCATCGGAGACCAGGGCGCCTGAGTCCATGACCGCTTTAACCCGGTTACCCAGTTCGCTCCCGGATTTCACCGCGGCGCGCAGCATGTCCCCGGTAGATATTTGCGGGATGCCCAAGGCTTCCTTAATGAACTGAGCTTGTGTGCCTTTCCCTGCGCCGGGTGGCCCCAGCAAGATTATGCGCATGCGTATCTCCAGTTTTGTGTTTATTGTTATATAGGCTCATCAAGCAGGTTGGGATGATGACCATTACCGTCCGGAATTGCCTCCAGGCAGTCTTTCGAGTTCGAGTACACCCTCAATGTGTACCGTGTAGCTCACAAATTTTATGCTTTCAGCCCAACCATGCAGCTCCAAATCCAGCGTAATGATAGCCTGACCATCCGGATTACTCACCCGTCCCGTTGTCTCCGTAATGGTCAGGCCCATGTCGCTGACCTGTTGAGTCAGATCGTGAAGGAGCCCTTGCCGGTTTTCCCCGCGTATGCGAAAACGAAATAACTGGGGGAACGCCCCTGACCGGGAGGCCTCCGCAAAATTGAGTTCTTCGGCTTGCTGGCGCAGTTTCAAAAGCTGGGTGAGGACCGGCGTGAGCATGAGTTCCCCGCTGCCCAGCCGCTGATAGACGGTCTCAATCCGGTCACAGTCCACCCAGGCCAGCAAATCTTCCGCATACGCCTGCAGAGGCATGACCACCCCCAAACACTTCAACCGGCTGTGCAGGAGAGAACGCCCAATGCCAATCTGCTGTTGCTGACCCAAATTGCGGAAGTAATGGGTCAGTTTCGCCCTGGCCCGGTCGGTACTGATATAGTCCAGATCCGTTTCCAGCCAATCGCGATGCGGCTTACCGTGCCCACCGGCATCCACTTCCACCTGCTGTCCCGACTCCAGGACCTGGTGCAGGGGTGCCGGGATACCGTTAACCCGGGCACCGCGGCACGCGTGCCCAACGTCGGTATGTACGCGGTAAGCAAAATCTAATACCGTTGAGCCGACCGGCATGTCCAAAACATGTCCACGTGGCGTAGCAACATAAATCCGTTCGCGGCTCACCCGGTGACGTAACAAGGTACTGAGGGTTTCGGTACCCGCCAGTTCTTCGTGCCATTCCATCACCTGGCGCAACCAATCCATCTTGGCACCATAGTCCCTGGCGCTGGTGGACCCGTCTTTATAAGACCAGTGCGCACAAACCCCCAGTTCCGCGTCTACGTGCATCCCCTTGGTACGGATCTGAATTTCCAGGGTACGCTCGTCAGGTGCCACCACCGCCGTGTGAATGCTCCGATACCCGTTTTCTTTAGGTGCGGCGACATAGTCGTCGAACTCATTGGGAATATGCTGCCAGGTGTTGTGAATGACCCCTAAAGCGGCGTAACACTCAGCCAGGGTTCCCACGACAATCCGCACGGCGCGGACATCATGAACTTGCTCTAACGAAACCCCTTTCTTTTGCATCTTGCGCCAGATGCTGAAGATATGTTTCGCGCGCCCAAAGACTTCCGCATCTATACCGTGCCCCCGCAAGAGTCCCCGGACCTGATCCACCATATGCTCAACCTGCACCTCCCGGTCACCACGTTTGCTCTTCAGCTGCCGGGCTATCTGCATATAGGTTTGTTCGTTAGTGTAGCGTAGTGAAAGATCTTCCAATTCCCATTTGAGTTGCCAAATACCCAACCGGCCCGCCAGGGGTGCAAATATGTTCTGAGCTTCCAAGGCAATACGTTCACGCCGTGCGTGTTCGTAGTTTTTGGCATAACGCAAGGCCAGGACCCGTTCCGCCAGCTTGACCACAGCCACCCGAACATCATCAATCAGCGAAGCCAGCATACCCCGCACATTTTCCACTTGATCCCGGTGCTCTTTTTCCAGCAACGCCGAATTGGAGAGCTCCAACAGGCTGGTGCCAGCCATGGCCGCCACGGCCTGCGCAATGGCGGCCGCTTCCGCGCCGGCTATGGCGATAAATTCTTTATCGTCGAACTGGCTGCTGCGCACAAGGCGATAAATGATCGCTGCCTTCACCGATGCCTGATCCATGTTGAGGTCCGCCACCAGGTCAGCCAATTCCAGGCTACGCTGCAGGAAATGTGGATTGGTCTGGGCTAACCAGGAGCAGGTTGCAGACAGATCCGTTGCCTTAAGATGGCTGTGCCGGGCACATATACCCTGAACCCAGACATCCATATCCACCGTCCCGGCAGCATTTTGAGGCAAATCTTCACGAACCTTAACCATTGCTGCGCCAGGCGCAAAGGCCGCTGCACAAGCCGGTACCCTTGCCGTGGGTACACCGCCGGGCCCGGCCGCAGTTATGGGTAAAGTTCACTGTTATTTTGCTCCCTTAACTTAAGGCCCAATCACCTGGACGTTAATTCTTATTGGCCGGCTCGAACAAAGTAGCCCATCGTCTCAACGTGGGCCGTATGGGGAAACATATCGTAAATCCCAACCCGGGCCAGCGTAAAGCCCGCTTGTTTAAGGTGCACAGCATCGTTGGCGAAGCTGACCGGATTGCAGGACACATAGACAACCTCGTGACCGCTAAAGGAGGACAACCATGCCGGTAGTTGTGGCCCCGCACCACTTCTGGGTGGGTCAAGAACTAAGGCGTCCAGGCCGGGCGGCAGGCACCCGTCCTCTTTGTAAAGATCAACCGCGGCAAATTGTACACGATTTGCAACCCGATTAAGCCGGGCGTTGGCCACACCTTGGTCAACCGCATCCTCCGCCAGTTCAAACGCCCATACCCGGGCTCCCCCACGCCCAAGGGGGATGCTGAAATTACCAATTCCGCAAAACAAATCCCCAACGTTTTTATCTTTTAAATCATATAGATAGCTAATTGAATCTCGAATGAGTCTGCGATTCATGAAGCGGTTCACCTGAGTAAATTGCTGGGGTGCAAATTTCATCAACACACCATATTCCGGGATCTGATAGGTCAGCAAATCTGCCGGTGTGCCCGCCAGCGTTTTGAGGGTGGGATAACCGCCACTCTGCAGCAGTACCTGAACACCATGAGTGTGTTCAAACTCATGCCACAAGGCCAGGTCTTTTCCCGTAAATGGCGCCAGATGGCGTACAAAAACAGCGCCAGTACCATCTCCCCGGGCAAATTCGATCTGGGGGATCTTGTCGGCAATCGACAACTGGCCAATAAGTATGCGCAACGGCCCAATGAGCCGGGCTAAGCCAGGTTCAAGAATTTCGCAATGGGTAAGCTGGGCCACCCGGTTGCTGAACGATTCCCGAAAGCCGACAAATACCTGCTCGCCAACTTTGCGTACCCCCAGACGTGCCTTGCTTCGATAACCCAGACGATTAACGCTTGCCGGTGGTGCCCACCGGCCCGGAACAATTCCGCAACGTGACAACTCATGTTTGAGAAGGTCCTGTTTTAAGTCCAGTTGAGTCGGGTAAGCGACATGTTGCAAGCTGCAACCACCACAACGGGGGAAGAACCGGCAGGGCGCGGCCACACGCTGCTCACCCCCCGATTCAACCTTAACCGCATCCGCAAACAAAACCCCTTTGCGGCGCTTGAGAATCCTGGCTACCACCCGTTCTCCGGGTAAGGCATTGCGCACGTGCAGGGTGCGCCCCTCATATTCGGCCATACCCAAGCCCGGCTCAGCCAAACCAACAATGTCTACCTCCACATCTGTAGGTTTTGACTTCAATCCGGTGTCCTGTCTTTGGGTTGCGAGGGCTCCCAGAGTTGCCGGCTGATAAGCGGTTTGTCGCCCAACAACGGCCCCAGGGCACGCCGGCAAATCCGCAACGCCGCTGCCCTGGTTTGGGCGTGTGCAAAATCCCCGGCGCTGATAGCTTTGAGGATATGCCCCCCATAAGCACCTTCCCTGGCCGATGCACATTTGACAAATCCCGCCTCATCGATCAACTCATAAGTTGCGGCTGCGTCAATGGGCTGGCCACTGTGGGCATCCTGGTGAAAGTCCAGGCCATAACCCAGCGCTTCCAAGACCCCAAGCTCAAAAGGCCGTAAAGTACGGGCAATGTCCCTACCCTGTTGCAGTTGTGTCAACGCCCGCAAGGTCATGTCAAATACCACAGGCTCCGGGTGTTGCGGCGGGACCACCCGGGTGATCAACTCCAGAATATAAAATCCCGCGCTGAGTGGATTACCGCTCAACACATATGTGGTCTGTGTTTCGAAGCCTTTACCCGTTAACAAGGTACCGCGTCCAAAACAAGACACCAGACCACAGCTGAACGGCATCAGGCGGTTTGCCTTGCGTGCACCGCGGACCCCACGCATCACCACACTCAACACCCCCTGATCGCGGCTGAAAAACCGCACAATGGCGCTGGTTTCGCGGTAGGGTTTAACGTGTAAAACAAGCGCTTGCAGATTTTCGTAACGCATGGATCAATCGTAACCAAGACGCCGCATCTGCTGGGGGTTGTTCGTCCATCCCTTGCGCACCCTTACCCACAGATGCAACATGACACGCTGCTGCAACAGCGCTTCGATATCTTTCCTGGCTTCACTACCGATCAGTTTCAGGCGCGCACCGGACTTGCCGATAACAATGCGTTTTTGACTGTTTCTTTCAATGTAGATGTCCGCATGAATGGTGACCATGTCCGCTTCCGTCTGAAACCGCTCCACAACAACCGCTGCGCTATGGGGTATTTCATCCCCGATCTGGCGCATCAGTTTTTCGCGCACAATTTCTTCCACCAGTTGCCGCTCGGTCTGATCGGTCAGTTCATCTTCGCCAAACAGGTGGGATCCTGTTGGCAGGTAAGAAAATATCACCTGGCGAAACCTTTCCACCCCCTCATTTTTCAGGGCACACAGGGGTACAATTTCCGCAAATTCGCCCTTGGCATGTAAAGCCTGGATTTGCGGTAACAATTCATTTTTGTTATCCAGCAAGTCAATTTTGCTGATCACCGCAATGCAAGTCCGCCTGCTGCCGCCCAGCAAACCCAGCACCGTTTCGTCTTCCTGGGTCCACCTGCCGGCCTCGATCAACATCACCCGCACATCCACATCCCGCAGCGCGGATTTTGCGTTGGCCACCATATAGGCGTTTAACGCCCGTGGTGTATTGGAATGTATTCCCGGGGTATCCATATAAATGGCCTGGCAGTCACCTTCGGTGTCTACCCCCAACAGGTTTTGCCGGGTGGTTTGGGGGCGCCGGCTGGTAATGCTGATTTTTTGCTGCAGGACATGATTCAACAGGGTGGACTTACCCACATTCGGACGGCCAAGGAGCGCAACATAACCACATCGCTGGGTCGGCTGAGTTGATGTTTTGTTGTTCATGATAGTATCCGGGTTACACACCCAGTGCTGAAAATACCTATGGTTTGCTGATCTGGTCCAGCATTTTTGCCGCCGCGGCCTTTTCCGCTACCCGGCGGGATTGGGCGGTTGCGGTACATCTTTCCCCTAATGCATCCACCACACACGCCACCGTATACACCCGCTGATGGTCCTCTCCGCTCACATCCGCAACCACGTAGTCAGGAAGCGGCAGTTTCCGCCCTTGCAGGTATTCCTGGAGCTGGGTTTTTGGATCCTTCAAATCACGCAGCTCGTGATCGTTGATATGGGTAATCCGCTGCAAAAACAACGTTTCGATAATGCCGATACAGGCCTCAATACCGCCGTCTTCGTGAACCGCGCCCAGGACTGCCTCAAAGGCATCAGCCAGAATCGACTGCCGTTGGCGCCCGCCACTCTTCAGCTCACCCTCACCCAGCTTTAATACCGGTGCCAGATCAATTTCTACCGCAACCTCAGCCAGGGTTTTACCCCTGACCAGCGCTGAGCGCATCAACGACAGCGCATCCTCCTGGGCGTTCGGATAACGTACAAACAGCAAATGTCCCACCACATAGCCCAATACCGCATCGCCAATAAATTCCAGGCGTTCGTTATTGGTTTTGGAGTAACTCTTGTGGGTCAGCGCACGCCGCAGCCCGGTGTCATCCGCAAATTGATAGCCCAGGCGTTGCTGGAATTTTTGCAGTTGTACCGTGTATGTGGTTGATGGGTTAACTTTGTTTTCCATGCTGAAACCCTTGAGCGGCTTGCAGCATAGGGTTCACTTACTATTTGAATACACGTTGTTCACCGAATACCAGGACAACGTCGATATTGTAAAACAGATGCTCACGAATTTCGTAGTTGATATTCACCAGAGTTTGGGCTCTATCCCTTTCGATAACCAGCATGTCGTTTACCGGCACCTTAAAATTTTCGATGCGAAACTGCTTTTGAAAATGTTCCTTAATTTCCTGCCTGGACATTTGTGCATGGACTTCACCCACCGGCAGGCGGTCCGCAACACCCTGTACAATCCGGTAGTCAATATAGTGCGGCCCCACCCGCAGGACAGCGGACAGCGCGGCCACGGCCACCACGATAAACAGCAGCCAGCCCCATTTGGACATACCCAGTTGTTTTGATCTGTTAGACAGCACAGCAGTATTTGGTCTCTTTGGTCTCACAATTGCATCCTGTAATTGCTTTAACAGCCACAAACAGCGTGATCAGCATCAGCCGTATTATCCGTAAGCACCCATATAACCCGGATTTTGGATCAATTTAGCAGAATTAGCGCACAAATTGCTGATCTGCCCGGTAAGGGCTGATCCTATGTTCACATCAGGCGTTGATCAGACGTAATCTAAGAATATTAATTGACAAACTGTCCGGCATTTTCCGCGCGGACAGCACGCTATTCAAACCAGCGATTACGCTGGAAATTGGGCAAATTAAACCCCGGATCCTTATGCATCCAGATGGCAACCGCTTTGCCGACAATATTTTCCTCGGATGCCAGCCCCCACAACCGGGAATCCTGGCTGCGATCCCGATTGTCTCCCAACATTAGATATTTGCCAGGGGGTATTTCCCAGGTACGGGTTCGCTCACCACCCCGATGTTTGAGAATGGAGTGGCTCCGGCCATCCAGAGTTTCAACGTACTCACAAAGTCTGCCCCGGGTACACAGGCTGGGATCCGCTTCCACCAGTTTGTATTCCAGGCGCTGACCGTTGATATAGAGGATCTTATTTTCATAGACCACCCGGTCACCGGGAATACCCACTACCCGCTTGATAAAATAGCGCGGATCATGGGGGGGCACAAAAACCATCACGTCACCCCGTTCCGGCTCGCCAATATCAACAATTTTGGTGCCAAACACCGGTAAACGCAGGCCGTAAGAATATTTGTTGACCAGGATAAAGTCACCCACCAGCAAAGTCGGCACCATGGATTCCGACGGAATCTGATAGGGTTCAGCCACAAAACTGCGCAGGACAAGAACAAACAACAACACCGGAAAAAAAGATTGGGCGTATTCGACAATGGCCGGGTCTTTGGCTTCTGCATCCGCTGCCCTGCGCTTGCTGCGGAAAAAAACAACATCCACCAACCAGATGGCTGCACAGGCCACCACCACCCAAAAGAGAATATAAGGCAGATCGATGTCCATAAATCAGCGTTCTACTTTCAGCGCCGCCAAAAACGCTTCCTGGGGAATTTCGACACGTCCTAATTGTTTCATTCTTTTTTTGCCTTCTTTTTGTTTTTCCAACAGCTTTTTTTTGCGCGTGACATCGCCGCCATAACACTTTGCGGTGACATTCTTCCGCAGAGCCTTAACTGTCTGGCGCGCTATAATCTGCCCGCCAATGGCGGCCTGAACCGCCACATCAAACATCTGCCGGGGTATCAGCTCCTTCATTTTTTCCGCCAGCGCCCGTCCGCGTGCCTGAGCCTGATCACGATGCACAATGCTCGCCAACGCATCAACCTTGTCGCCATTAATCAGAATATCCAGCTTAACCAGATGTGCGGCTTCAAAACGCACAAAGGCATAGTCCAAGGAGGCAAACCCGCGGCTGACCGATTTGAGGCGATCAAAGAAATCCATAACCACTTCATTAAGGGGCATTTCCCATTGCATGGACACCTGGCCCTGGGAAAACTGCATGTTCTTCTGCACACCCCGCCTTTCGACACAAAGAGACATGACATTGCCGACATATTCCTGGGGCAGGAGAATATTGACTTCCGCAATAGGCTCACGCATTTCTTTGAAGTTCGGAGGAATCCGTGAAGGATTATCAACCTGCACAACGGAATCATCGGTCATGGCTACCTCGTACACCACCGTGGGGGCGGAGGTGATCAGGTCCAGTCCATACTCCCGCTCCAACCGCTCCTGGATAATCTCCATATGCAGCATGCCCAAAAAACCACAGCGAAAGCCAAAACCCAAGGCATCCGAAGACTCCGGCTCGTAAAACAGCGAAGCGTCGTTGAGGACCAATTTTTCCAGGGCTTCGCGAAAGGATTCAAAGTCGTCCGAATTGACGGGAAATAAACCCGCATATACCTGGGGCTTAACCCGGGCAAATCCGGGTAACTGGGCCACGTCCGGGGTTTTGGCCAAAACCAGGGTATCGCCCACTGGGGCACCCTGAATCTCCTTGATACCCGCCACCACGTAACCCACTTCTCCTGCAGCCAGAAGGGATGCGGACGCCCGCTTCGGTGTAAAGCGGCCCACATCGTCCACCACATGACTCTTACCCGTGGACTTGACCAGGATTTTGTCACCCTTCTTCAGTTCCCCCTGCATAACCCGCACCAGGGAAACCACCCCCAGGTAGTTGTCAAACCAGGAATCGATGATTAGCGCCTGCGGATCCGCCTGAGGGTCACCTTCAGGCGGTGGAATGGCATCCACCAGATATTCCAGCAGCGCCTCAACCCCAAGACCGGTTTTGGCGCTGACCGTCTGTATCTCACTGACATCCAGGCCAATAATTTCCTCAATTTCCGCCGCCACCCGTTCGGGTTCAGCCTGGGGCAGATCAATTTTGTTTAAGACCGGCAGAACTTCCAGGCCCTGCTCAATGGCCGTATAACAATTGGCCACGGATTGAGCCTCAACCCCCTGGGCGGCATCCACCACCAGCAAAGCGCCTTCACAGGCAGACAGCGAACGGGAGACCTCGTAGCTGAAATCAACGTGTCCGGGGGTATCGATAAAGTTCAGTTGATAAGTATTGCCATCCCTGTGAGCGTACTTGAGGGTGACACATTGGGCCTTGATGGTGATGCCTCTTTCACGTTCCAGGTCCATGGAATCAAGTACCTGCTCAGCCATCTCCCGGTCTTCAAGACCACCGCACATCTGGATAAAACGGTCCGCGAGGGTCGACTTGCCATGATCTATGTGGGCGATAATTGAAAAATTGCGAATTAACGCGGTTTCCGGCACAGCGACTACCGTTGTGATGCATTTACGGCGCGCGAGTGTAGCCTATCCGTCCATTGGAGAGTAGTGCTGTTGTCCCCAAGTCTTGCGCCAACCCTTTACCCGTTGAGCGCAAAATCAGACCGGCGGGCCGCAGGCCCACCGGTCAACCCACCGCTTAAGCCGCCGGCGCCTACTTTTCCACCCGCAGGGCCAGAAATACCTGCCGGCCATCCCGCAGGACAAGCACGGGCACGGTCCTGCCCTTGGGCAGTTCTTCAGCAATTTTGGTGAGCTTGGCTGCGTTGTCCACACTCTGATGGTTAATCCGGGTGACAATATCACCCGCCCGGATACCCGCTTCTTCCGCCTCATTCCGGCTTTCCACAACCATCACCCCGGATTCGATATCCAGGCGCGACAGTTCGTCGCTGCTTAAGTTTCTAACCACCAGCCCTAACTGCGAGGTTCCCGAGGGGCCAAAGGAACCGCTGCCGACCGCCTCATCCACGGCCGCCAATTCGCCAACTTTTAGTTTGAGACGCTTGACCTTACCATCCCGCACCAGTTCGATGTCCGCGCTTTCGCCGGCTTTGACCCGGCCCACATTAAAAGGCAATTCCGAAGAGCGTTCGATGGACCGGCCGTTAAACTTGGTGATGATATCCCCTTCGCGAAGTCCCCCGGATTCCGCGGGTGTATTTTCAAACACCTTGGAAATCAGCGCACCATGCGGCCGATCCAGGCCAAATCCCTCAGCCAGGTCACGATTCACCTCCTGAATCATGACCCCCAACCACCCGCGCGAGACTTTGCCGGACTCGCGCAACTGATCCGCAACCTCCATGGCCACATCGATAGGTATGGCAAAGGAGACCCCCATAAAGCCGCCGGAGTTAGAGAAGATCTGCGCATTAATACCAATAACTTCACCAGCCAGATTAAACAGCGGACCGCCGGAATTGCCGGGATTTATGGGAGTATCCGTCTGGATATAGGGGACATAGTTTTCGTTTCGGGCAGTTGGCAGGCTGCGGCCCTTGGCCGAAACAATCCCCTTTGTCACCGAATGATCAAAACCAAAGGGAGAGCCGATAGCCAACACCCATTCCCCCACCTCCAGATTTTCCGAGTTACCAATCTTTACCGTGGGCAGAACAATATCCGTATCCACCTTAAGCACCGCCAGATCCGCTCTGCTGTCGCTGCCCACCAGTTCCGCAATGAGTTCCCGGCGGTCACTCAACCGCACAACAATCTCGGTGGCCCCGTCAACCACATGATGGTTGGTCAAAATATAACCGTCTGCGCTGACGATAAAGCCGCTACCCAAAGAGCGGGTCGGCTGGGGGGTTGAACGCGGTCCGCCGGGCTGTCCAAAACGACGGAAAAACTCTTCCAGACTGTCAGCCCCCGGCGGCTGGCCCCGCCGGCTGCCGGACTTGGCCTCACCCACGGTACTGATGTTGACCACCGCCGGGGCATTGGCCTTGACCAACCCGGTAAAGTCAGGGAGCTCGTCAGCCGCCGCCTGGTGTCCCCAGGACAGGACAACAACCAGCCAAGCGGTCAGCCATAATTTGTTTGTTGATGTATTCACTAAATTCACCATCTTCTGTCGTAGATAATATCTGAACTCCACAACGTCCCGGATTAACCTGGGTGTTGGAAACGAAACTTAACCCACCCGCCAAGCACCAGCCCACGCAACAATAAACAGGCGCCAAGCACACTGCCAGCAATCACCCCCAGTTGCATGGCCGGCAACAGATCTTGGGCCAAAACCGCGCCTGCACACAGGGCCACCAGCGGTAATCCGTAAATGGCCATGACCGCCCGGGTCAGCTCAGCACGGGATACATCCGGCAACGGCCCAAGGTGTCTCGGTGGCTGACTAAGCAGGCAACCATGCCGGGCGGCACACTGGTGGCAGGGTGTTTTTTCAAGGGTGGTTGTATTCAATTTGCGGATCTTGCTCAAAATGTGCTTTGTGGAAAAATTCCCGGCTGCACAGGATATCTATTCTTTTAAATTAAAATTATATTTTTCAATAAGTTACAGAACATTCTGCCTAACCGACTTAATAATTTGGTGGGCTGTCGCTAAAGGAATTTCACCCACTAACGTCACCAGATGATAACCATCTTCACCGCTGGCTCTATGGGTAAGTGCCACCGTTGCACCGTTTTGAGAGACCATGCTGGCTGCACCGTGGCTAGGCATCGGCTCAATAAATATCGAGAACGCCGCCAGGCCATCGGTATAAACCAGGTTGGTTACCGAATGTGCCGGCTTGCGCCGGATATCCGCAGTGGCCATTTCAAACCCGGGCGGCAGCCAGGTGGTTGACCATTCGGTTTTATGGGGTTCCCGGTCAGCTCCGGAGTTGTCACCCAGTGCCGCGTCACCACTATTTTCCAAGCGCAGGTGGCTGACCATCGAACCGGATACATCCTTACCTTCCAAGGCTGCCTCGGATACCGTGTCGCCTATCAGAAGCTGAGTGAATTGGAAAATTTCGAGTTTGTTGCCGTCCTGATCCACCAGTTCCGAACGCAGTAATAGCGAAGTGGCTTTATCCAGCCACAACCGATAACCATAACGGTGACCGTCCAGGGGGTTAACGCCAATACGCAGCGCTTCACGACCGGCAATGCGGCCATCGCCAAAATAATCAACCAGATAGGAATTCGACAACCGTTCAAATTGGCGCACGAACGCCCGGGCGAAAGGTCCTGCCGGGATGCTGTCTTCCAAAGCCAGCAGATCGTCACCGGGCATGACAATACAGGCCACATCATCCCCGTGACGGATTATTTCCCTGGGTGCGCCGTTCAGGTGCACCAGTCGTTCCCGCTGCACCCCATCAACCACCTTGTGCACAATCCGCAACGTAGCCAGGTCGTTGCCTGAGAAGTAGCTGAATACACCGTCGTAACTGAGTTCAACAAAGGCACTGTCCATTTTGGCCAGCAGTGCCTGAGGGTCGGGACTGGCCGCCCTGGCGGATGCCATACCCACCAGGCCAATCATCCCCACCAGCAGGGAAAAGCGAATGTGTTCAACAATCATCGATGCAGGGTATAACGAATGCACAGCCATTGTGCACTAATCTTACTCCGATTGTGGCGCAGACTGATCCGGCGCATGGGTATTCGGCACGTTTATATCAGGTACCGGTATATCAGGCACTGGTCTATTCGGCACCGGATTAACCTGGCCGGGCTGGCGAAAAGTCGCCATTTTGACAAAAGACGTTAATCCGTTCTGATTCATGGCCCGTTGCTGTATGTGCCGAAGCATAAAGCCATACTGACGATGCAAGTCCGCATCCGTGGCCTGCTGATACATCACAGGCGCCAGCTCACCGTCACCCCTTTCCAGATTAATAGTCTGGCCTGGGGTGACAAAGGGTTCGCCACCCGCGACATCCAGGGAGCTGCCCTCGTCATCAAAAACACCGCCATTAAATACCACCAGAACCGCAGCAGTAACCGCCACGGCTATCCCGGTAATACGGCCAAGCCAGGGGCTGGCGCCTTTGTTTGCGTGATGTTCCGGGGCTACCGTTAAAAATTCATCATCGTCTTCAACCCCATGTGGGTCATTAAGCAAACCCTGCCAAACGGCTTCCCGCAAGCCCGGATCATAGGTTTTGACCTCCTCCCTGAGGATGTCGCGCATCAGGTGTAAACGATGCCATTTTTCGCGCAGATTACTGTCCACACTGGCTTCATCCAAGACCCGGCGTAACTCAAAGGCATCCGCCTCGTTGTCCATGGCGGCGGACATCGATTCTCTTAATTGTTCAGACATCAAGTGCTCCTGAAGGCCCTTTCACCCGCATCGATCCAAATTTCACAGCATTCGACCACAATCTGGCCGGATTGTTCTGTCTTTAATACCAATTTTCACACGTTTTTGATCCCAATCACGTATCTCTGCCCGCCAGTAGAGGCTGCATACGCTGATCAACAAATTCCCGGGCTCTGAATATGCGGCTTCTTACCGTACCCACCGGACACTCCAGGATGTCGGCTATCTGTTCGTAACTTAGACCATCAAATTCCCGCAAAGTCAGCGCGCTGCGCAAATCATCCGGCAAATCGGCCAAGGCCTGGTGAATCACATCACGCAACTGGTCTCTGGACAGGGCAGATTCCGGGTCTTCGGACTCGCGCAATATGTCCGCATCGTCTCGATAATCCGTATCGTCCACATCCACGTCGGTGGCGGGTGGGCGCCGGCTGCGTGCAACCAGATGGTTTTTGGCGGTATTAATTGCTATGCGATATAACCAGGTATAAAACGCGCTGTCGCCCCGAAAACGCGGCAGTGCCCGGTAAGCCTTTATGAAAGCTTCCTGAGCCACATCGTGCACTTCTTCACTGTCCCGTACATAACGCGAGATCAGGTTGAGAATTTTGCTCTGATAGCGGGCAAACAACATATCGAAGGCAGCTTGATCTCCCTTCTGTACCCGTTTTACCAGTTCCTTGTCAGTCTCTTCAGCCAATCGGTTAATCCCGGATCTTATCTCGCGAAGCGGGCATATTCTGCCGATGTCCGGCGGGATATACTAGGGAAAGTCTATATTCTCAAGCGGGTGATATGTCGCAACGGTTTTCCTCAGATGTACTCATTATCGGCGGCGGGGCTGCCGGGCTCAGCGCCGCTCTGCAACTGGCTGAATACGCCCGGGTGACGTTGCTGTGTAAGGGTGACATCACCACAGGGTCGTCACACTGGGCCCAGGGTGGCGTGGCTGCCGTCACCGCCCCGGAGGACAGTTTTGAATATCACATCAAGGACACCCTGGATGCGGGTGCCGGTCTGTGTGACCGTAAGATTGTACAGATCACCGTAGAAAGCGCCCCGGCAGCCATTGCCCGACTTTCTCAACTGGGGGTCACCTTTGACCGCCAGGATAATGAGTTCCACCTGACCCGGGAAGGCGGCCACAGTCAGCGCCGGGTGCTGCACGTTGCGGATGCCACCGGCAAGGCCATTACCGAAACCCTCACTGCCCGGGTACTGGACCACCCGAACATAGAATTGATCAACGACCGCTTAGCCATTGATTTGATCAACATGTCAAAACTGGGGCGTTATCCGAGCCGCTGCGCCGGGGCCTACGTTTTGAACCGGACGACCGGTCATGTTGAGGTTTTTCAGGCCCAATTTGTCATTCTGGCCACCGGTGGCGCCAGCAAAGTTTATCTGTACACCAGCAATCCTGACAGCTCCACCGGTGACGGTATTGCCATGGCCTGGCGGGCCGGGTGCCGTATTGCCAATATGGAATTTAATCAGTTTCATCCTACCTGTCTGTATCACCCCCATGCAGGCAGCTACCTGATTTCCGAAGCGGTGCGGGGTGAAGGGGGTGTTTTGCAATTGCCCAACGGGGAACGCTTTATGCACCACTTTGATATCCGGGCGGAACTTGCGCCCCGGGACATTGTGGCCCGGGCAATCGATCACGAAATGAAGCGTCTGGGGGCGGACTGCGTACATCTGGACATCAGCCACCGGCCGGCCGAGTTTATCCATAATCACTTTCCCAATATCGCCGAACGTTGCCAACAGTTTGGCATCGATATGACCCAACAGGCGATTCCGGTGGTGCCAGCCGCGCACTATACTTGTGGTGGCGTGTTGGTGGACCGATTCGGCAGGACCGACCTGCCCAACCTGTTTGCCATCGGCGAGGTCAGCTACACCGGCTTGCACGGGGCAAATAGACTGGCCAGTAACTCCCTGCTGGAGTGTCTGGTCTTTGCCCACAATGCCGCCGAAAAGATACGCAGTCAGCTTGACCGGCCCTATGACCTGCCTAACCTGCCCCATTGGGACGAATCTCAAGTCACCGATTCAGATGAGTCTGTTGTGATTGCCCACAACTGGGACGAGTTGCGGCGGTTCATGTGGGATTACGTGGGTATTGTGCGCACCAACAAACGCCTGCAGCGGGCCCAGCACAGAATTGATCTGCTGAAACAGGAAATCAACGAATATTACGCCAACTACCGCATCAGCGACGACTTGATTGAGTTGCGAAACCTGCTGCACGTGGCGGAACTCATTGTCCGCTCAGCGTTAAAGCGCAAAGAAAGCCGGGGGCTGCACTTCAATCTGGACTACCCCGATACCCGGGAAACGATTGAAGATACCATTATGTTCCCCGGCAGCATGGATCATTTTGACATGCTCAAACCCACTGCCTGATGGGGGACATTAAGCCGCAGGTACAGGTTCAGGCGCCGCCAATCCCGGTCATCCATTTCGTCCTTGAACAGCCAGTAGTATTGCCTGTCCTGCTGCCGGCGCACGCATATCACCCAGGGCCAGACCCAGTAGTTGTCAATAGTCTCGAAACTGTGCCCACGTTGCGTATGCCGCAATGCCAACAGGCGTTTTACCGGCCGGGTCAGTCCCACCAAGACCAGGCCCAGGCCTTCCAGATCCAGCCAGTAGACACCCACCCATCCCATATACAGGCCCCACAGCAGAACCAATAAAATTCGTCGTTTACCATATTGATAAGTCAGGCTGTAATTGGACAGGTGGGCCATCACAGCCGCCCCTGGTGAGCAATAATGGCCTGGACAACCTGTCGCAGGGTTCCATCCTCCGGCATTTGCCGGCCCTGAAGCCAATCAAATATCTGCCAGTCTTCTTCCGCCAGCAAACGTTCATATGCGGCCTGCTGATCCGCGCTTAATCCGGCATAACAGTCCCTTACAAAGGGTACCAGCTTCAGCTCCAGCTCCAGCATGCCCCGGCGGCTGCGCCAATAAATATGCTTTAAGTTCGTCACGGCCATGTTCTAAGGTTAAACTACCTGCTCTACAAAAATTGGCAGTCTACCTCCTTCATCGATGTAACTTAAGGACGATCCGCTTGTGAGTGAATCACCCGAGATCAAAATTTGGCGGAACGCACGGTTACTAAGCCTATCGGGCACTGGGGTGACCGACTTTCTGCAGGGTTATCTGACCTGTGATACCGCTCGCATTCAAGCGGATCACCTCACCCCCACTGCCCTGTGTAATGTTAAAGGCCGGGTGGTGACCAGCGGCTGGGTTTTTGCTCTTAAGGACGGGGATGTGGCATTGCTGGTGCACGCAACCCTTGCCGACAAGGTGAGCAAATTTCTCACCCCTTATGCCATGTTCTCAAAATGTAAGATTACGCCGCTGCCCCTGGCGGTTGTCACTGCCGGGGATTCACCTCCGGCCAACACCCAAGTCAGCTTTGCCGCCACGGATTGGCTGCCACCACTGCACATTTGCGCACTGGCAGGCCCAACAGCCCTGTCGTTAGACAGCTGTGACAACAACATGGACGAGGCCCTTATCCGGGCGCGTTTTGCCTTTGTCGAAGAGGCCATTTCGGAAACTTATTTACCGCAGATGCTTGGCCTGGATGAAGTGGGTGCCGTGGATTTTGACAAGGGGTGTTATCTGGGCCAGGAGATTGTTGCCCGGGCCACCTACCGGGGGGCGGTTAAACGCAAACTGGTGGAGTTTTCCTGGCAAGCTCGGCAACCCGTTATCGGTCAAGGATATCCGGCCCGGCCGGAACCGGTTCAAGCTGTTGTCAGTATTTGCCATAGTGGGGCAAGCGGCACACCCTCCGGCTTGGGATTGGGCATCAGCACAAAGCCACCGGCTTAGACTAAACGTGTTAGACGTGCTAAACATGCTGAACATGCTAAACATGTAAAGATCAAGTGGTTCCTAGCAGACTGACAAATGGTGTCTATACTCTAAACAGATAAGGGCAACACTGCCGCACCCAGAGAGTAAAAGGACTTACCCCCCATGAGTCAGATAGCTGAAGAGATCACCGCGGAAATTCAAACCGCCCTGGATAAGGATCAGTTGGAACTGCCCTCTCTGCCCGAAGTGGCATTGCGCATCCGCGAAGAGGCTGAATCGGAACATGTTTCGGCGGTTTCACTCAGCAAAGTAGTCAGCGAAGACCCCGGGTTGACCGCCCAACTGGTGCGTACCGCAAATTCACCGATGTTTCGTGCCACCCGCTCAATCGATGACCTCAGTCAAGCCATCAGCCGGCTGGGGGTAGACTATTCCGCAAATATTGTCACCGGCTTAGCCATGCAGCAGATGTTTCAGGCCACCAGCGAGATGATCGACCGCAAAATGCGCGAGGTCTGGAAGTCCAGCTGTGACATCGCCGCCTGGAGTTCGATCCTGTGTAAACGCTGCACGAAGCTGAGACCGGATCAGGCCACCCTGGCGGGCCTGACTCACCGTATCGGCGTACTACCGATTCTGAGCTGGGCGGAGGAAAACGATCACCTGATCCGCGACAGTCTGACCCTGGACAAGGTGATTGAAAGTATCCATCCCACCGTGGGGCAAATGATCCTGACCCACTGGAACTTTGCCCCGGAAATTATTGCGGTTCCGGGTAACTACCAGGACTATGGACACCAGGCCGGCAGCGCTGACTATATCGATATCGTTTGCGTGGCCAATTTATTTCAGGTCAGCCGTTTTGTGGAATCTGTTGATGCCCTGGAAGCACAACACCCGGACCTGCCGGAAAACTGGACCCAGTCCGCATCCATCAACCGGCTGGGCCTGGACATGAACATGAGTGAGCAGGAACGCAACGCGCTGATTGAGCAAGTGATTGAGGTGCAAAGCGCGTTTAACTAGTCCCGCTTAAGCTCGGGCCGATACAACCACTGAATACTGGAAAAATCCAAGGCACCTGCATCATGGGTTTGCCGGTGCACTTGATACAGGTTATTAGCCAAGGCTCCCATCGGTACCGAGCTTGCGGAAGCGGCAGCGGTCTCCATGGCCAGGCCCAGATCTTTACGCATCAGATCCACTAAAAATCCCCCTGTATAACCCCTGTCCGCGGGTACATCCGCCATAACACCGGGATAAGGATTGTAGACATTCAAGGCCCAGTTCCCGCCACTGGACACTTTCATAATGTCCGAAAGCACTGCCGGGTCCAGGCCGTTTTCAACCCCAAGGGCTAACGCCTCCGCTGTGCCGGTCATCAGAATGGCCAACAGCATGTTATTACAAATTTTGGCAATCTGCCCCGCTCCGGCACCACCCGCGTGAAATATGTTGGCCCCCATGGCCTCCAGCACCGGGCGCGCCATGTACATGGCTGTGGTCTCGCCGCCGACGATAAAGGTCAGGGTGCCGTTAATGGCGCCTGCGGTGCCCCCGGAAACCGGCGCATCCACCATAAGAACATTTTTGGCTGCCGCTGCTGCGGCCACGCTTTGCGCACTGGCCGGGTCGATGGTCGAGCAATCGATGATCAGAGTACCGGCGTTGAGTACCTCAAGCAGACCCCGGGTGTCTTCACCACCCAGGTAAAGGCCTTTGACATGCCGTCCGGCGGGTAACATGCTGATAAGCACATCAACACCCGTGGCCGCTTCATCTGCTGATGCACAACCCTGGGCACCAGCCACACCGGCAACCAGATCCGGAACCAGATCAAATACCTTTACCGTAAAACCATTTTTGACCAGATTGGCCGCCATGGGCCCACCCATGTTACCCAGGCCAATAAAGCCTATTGTGGTTGTCGTCATCAATTGCCCTCCTTCTTTCTTTGATCTGTTGGCCTTGCTTTGATCTGTTGGCCTTGTCTTATTAGACAGGTTTGTTGCGCCCCGTTACTGTCCAAGATCAGCCAGCGGGTTATCCGGCCATGCGGCCAGGGGGGAATCCCTGCTGACAATCAGTTCCCGGGGCGGCTCAAAGTGGCTGAGCACGTGTGCCGAATCCAAATGTTCAATGTCGCCAAACAGCCAGTTGGGTTTATTGTCCTTTTCGATCAGCAGGGCCCGCACCCCTTCCGCAAAGTCAGGCTTTAATGCACAGTGGGTGGCCACCACTAATTCCATGCGAAACGAATCCGCCAGGGACATATGGGGAATCCGCCGCAGTTGTTCCAGGACAATACCCGCCGTGGTGGGACAACCACCCTGTAGATTTTTGATGCCGCGATCAATCCATTGCGAGGTCCCCGCCAGAGCATAGATGGCGTCCACCTCCGCCGCCAGGTCCCGGGTATTGATGGTTCGTTCCGGCAACCCGGCCAGTTCACTGGCAGGTAAACCGTCCGGTGCCAGCGGGGTGTTTGGCAGGTTGTCCAGAAATTGGGCCAGGATGTCGTCATTACCGGCCGGGTCTGCCTGCCACGGAAGGTCTTTGAAGGCCTGCAATAGTCCATCCCGCGCATCATGGCTGACGACATAGTCACCCATCGCGCAGACCAGGCTGTCCGTGGCATTCACATGGCTGCCGGTGAGCCCCAGGAAGGCTGCATGATGGGGCTGCATCTTACCCAGGGTATGGGTTGCCCCGGCATCCGGAAACAAGCCAATGGTGATTTCCGGCACCGCCAGGCGGGACTTTTCTGTGAGGACACGATATTTTGCGGCACAGAAGATTCCCAGGCCGCCACCCATCACAATGCCATGGCCAATACACACAACGGGTTTGCTGTAGGTGTGCAGCAGATAGTCCAGGCGGTATTCTTCAGCAAAGAAGCTGAAGGGATATTCATCAACAATTTGCCCGGCAGCCTGGTTGGCCCGGATGGCGTGATACAGTGCCTGTATGTCCCCGCCCGCGCATAAGGCTTTGTCACCCGAGCCGGTAATGACCACGCCAACCACATCCTCCTGTTGCTGCCACTTCAACAAGGCGGCATACAACGCCCGGGTCATCTCCAGGCTCAGCGAGTTCAACGTGGCTTCTGCATTCAACCGGGCGTGCGCCAGAATTTGCCCGCCGGCAACCCGATATTCTTCAATTAGAATTGAATCACTCATCACTAACCGTTGGTCCACTGGGGTGGCCGTTTCTGTAAGAAGGCGTTGACCCCTTCGCTTTGATCCGACGTATCAAAAAGATCAACAAAGGCATCCCTTTCCACCTCATAAGCCTGGGCTATATTACCGGAACGGGCTTGTTGAATAAGATGTTTACAGGCCGCTACCGCCGGCGGACTCTGTTTGCCCACAGCTTCCGCCAGTTCCAGGGCCCGGCCCTTGGCCTGTCCGGTATCCACGACCTCTTCGACCAAGCCAATTTGTTGGGCTGTTTCAGCATTTATGCGTTCACCACACAGGATCATACGCTTGGCCCAACCTTCACCAACCATCCAGGCTAAATTCTGGGTCCCGCCGCCGCACGGTAACAAACCAACGGTAGCCTCGGGCAGGGCCATCTGCGCTTGCTGTTCCGCAATGCGGATATCACAGGCCAGAGCACACTCCAAACCACCCCCCATGGCAAAACCGTTGATGGCGGCAATAGATACGCCACGAAATTGAGAGAGGGTTTCGAAGGCCCGGCCAAAGCAGGTGGACATGTCCCGGGCCACACCTTTGTCCCCATCAGCAAATAATTTCAGGTCCGCCCCGGCTGAGAAAAACTTTTCCCCTTCGCCGACAACCACCATGGCATAAATTTCTTTGTCGGCATCCGCGTCCCGCACAATCTGCTGCAGGCCTTGTAAACTATCCTGATCCCACGTATTTGCCGGAGGATTGTTGATGGTCACCACCAGGGTATTGCCCCGCTGTTCCAAGACCAGTTTCTCCGTTTTCGATTCCACCATGCCGAACTCCCATTATGTCATTTCTCATCATACCCCTACTCGACCACATGCCAATCCAGGGGCACCTTACCTTGTGACTGCAAATACTGGTTGGCCTTGGAGAAGTGGCGGCAACCAAAAAAACCCCGGTGCGCGGACAACGGTGAAGGATGGGGCGCGCGCAGCACACAATGTACCCCCTCATCAACCACGGCACCTTTCTTCTGGGCGTAGCTGCCCCAGAGCATAAAGACCAACCCGTTTCTGCGGGTCGCCAGGCGCGCCACGACGGCATCGGTAAATTGCTCCCAACCCCGGTTCTGGTGCGAAGCCGCGCGGCCGTGCTCAACACTTAAGACTGCATTCAGCAGCAGCACCCTTTCAGTCGTAGGCTAAAAGCAAAAAGTTTGATTTCAAAAATCGAATTTCCCTAGAAATTTTTTTTATCAGCACAAAATAATTTTTTTCAAAAAACTTTGAATATCAAATACAGTTCATGACAGCTAATTGGTTTATAAAAA
>JANQMF010000206.1 GCA_028280225.1 Pseudomonadales bacterium
TATGTTATATGTGCGCGAGGTGCCCCGGGGAGGGGGTGGGGATACGTTGTTTGCCAATATGTATCTGGCGTTTGACGCCCTGTCGGCCCCTCTGCAAGCCTGGTTGCGCACCTTGTCTGCGCTGCACGACGGCAGAAAAGACCTGGCTGCATACAACATTAAGCTTAAGCCGGATCAGGACTACCCCCGGGCCGTACATCCGGTGGTGACTCGCCATCCGGAAACCGGACAGGAGGTGCTGTTTGTTAACCGCGCCTTCACCGAGAGCATTGTGGGGTTAACCCGGAAAGAGAGTGATGCTGTGCTGGAGATGTTATGGCAACACGTGGAACACAATCCACGACTACAGTGCCGGGTGAAGTGGGCACCCGACTCCATAGTGTTTTGGGATAACCGGTGCACCTGGCATCACGCGGTGTGGGACTATTATCCAAATACACGTTATGCCGAGCGGGTCACCATCCAGGGGCAACAGCCGCCCGGGCGCTGATACCCCAAAAACCCCGGATACCTCGGAAGCTATATCAAGGGCGGGCGGTGGAACCGGGAATATCCAGAACTTTGAGGTTGATGGCAAATATCACAATGGCAATGATGGTGAGCACGCCGGCAACGGTGAAGGCAATGCCGGGGAAATAGACCGGTGCGGCAGGACCGGTAAAATAGCTGAAGCTCTGGGTCATCATCAGGGGGCCTATAATGGCGGCAATACTGCCGACACTGGCATTAATCCCCTGTAATTCACCCTGTTCGTTCTGTGGGACCTGATTGGACATGATACCGGCAATGGCAGGCCCGGCCAGGCCCGCTAACCCGGAGACAATACACCAGGCGTAAACTGTCAGGCTGTTGGTGGCTGCGGCAATACCTAAATAGGCGGTGGCGGCAGCCACAAACCCCACCAAGGCCGTGCGCGGGGCACCCCACTTTGGAATAACAATGCGGATCAGAACCCCTTGAACCAGGGCCATCAAAATCCCCACCAGACCCATGGACAGGCCCACATCCCAGGGGGTCCAGCCAAACTTCTCCATGGTGTAGAAATTCCAATTGGAGGGATAAACGTGGTGTCCGATGTTGTAGATGAACATGACCAGAATCAGCCCCAGAAGAATGGGGTATTTGCGTACCTGCAGCAACATGCCAATGGGGTTTGCGCGCCGCCACTGGAACTTGCGGCGGCGGTCTTCGGGTAACGTTTCCTTAAGCACAAAAAAGCCGTACAGGGTGTTAAGCCCGGCTAAACCTGCGGCCACAAAAAACGGCAGGCGGATGTCTATTTCGCCCAAAAGGCCACCGATGCTGGGACCAAAGATAAAACCCAGGCCAAAGGCTACCCCCATTAAGCCAAAATTCTGGGCCCGCTCTTCCGGTGGGCTGACGTCGGCAATTAAAGCATTGGCCGTGGCGTAGGTGGCACTGGTGATTCCGGTCAGCACCCGTCCCAAAAATAACATCCACAAAGCGGTGGCTAAGCCTGCAATCAGGTAGTTGACGGCGTAAAAAAACAAGCTGATCAGCAATACCTTCCGCCGTCCGAAGCGGTCGCTCAAATTACCCATGATGGGCGAAAACAGAAATTGCAGGACCGCGTAGCAGACCACCAGGTAGCCGGCCAGACTGGACGTGCCGGACAGGTCCCTGCCCGTGAGTTCCATCAGGAATTGCGGGATAACCGGCATGATGAGGCCAAACCCCACGGTGTCCAGAAAAACCGTAATGGTGACAAAGGTTAGCGCATGGCGCTTGGGTGTCATTTGCTTGCTCTAAATTGTTCTTATGCGGTTTCTTATTCGGTCTCTTATGCGGAAAAGGACGCCCTGTCCTTTGCTTCCCAACCTATCCACCATGCACCCGTAAACCGGGGAAGTCCAGAAACCACCGCGGCGGCGCACAAGTGTTTGGTCCATAACCTGAACCAGCCGGCTTAGTCGATAATGGCCACACAGCGGGTCCATCCCGCTGAGGCAGCTTTGATTTTTACCGGAAAACAGGACACCGTAAAGCCATGGGGTGGCAAGGCTTCCAGGTTATGCAGTTTTTCCATTTGCCAGTATGGAATTTCCCGGCCGGCCTTATGGCCTTCCCAGATGATGTCCGGATTGCGCTCGGTTGCCCACTTCTTGGCAGTGTGGTTGAACGGCGCATCCCAGGACCAGGCGTCTGTCCCCACCACACGCACACCGCGTTCAGTGAGGTATAGGGTAGCCTCCCGACCCATGCCACAGCCGCGATCAACGTAGCCGGGCTGACCAAATACGGCACCGGCACTGGTATTGACCAGGACAATATCCAGCGGCGCCAGGGTATGCCCAATGCGTTGCAGTTCCGCTTCGATATCCGCCGCGCTCACCAGGTAGCCGTCATCAAAGTGCCTGAAGTCCAGCTTTACGCCGGGTTTTAAACAATATTCCAAAGGGGTTTCGTCGATGCTCGGGGCCTTGTTTTGGCCATAGTCCGTGGTGCTGTGAAAATGCCAGGGGGCGTCCATGTGGGTGCCGTTGTGGGTGGACAGGGTAATGGTTTCAACAGCCCAGCCTTCACCGTCGGGCAGTTCTTCGGGTTTCAGGCCGGGGAAAAAGTGACTCAGAGCCCCCGCGGTTTCGTGGTGGGTTTTATAGCTCACCTTGGGTGAACCCCCGGGATGGTCGGTGTGTTCGTTATTTTCGATGGCCACGGAAAGATCAATATAGGTTGGCACGGTAGGACCCCTTGATTGTTCACTGCGGCATGCTACCACTTAGAATGGCCGTTTAGAACGCGAGGGGAGTGCATGTACCGGAAATTGGCGTCAGCGGTGGGTGACACGGGGCCTGGCTTTGCTGCACACTAAGACCAGACTGTCTGGTAACGCACCTTAGACCAATGTGAGACCAATGTGAGACCAATGTGAGACCAATGTGAGACCAATGTGAGACCGCTGTGGAGGATAGCATATGAGCAATTCCGGGAGTTCAGCAAGAGTTGTCGACGAAAACTTGACCACCCATCCGCAAATGGCGCACTACGTGCTGCGGGTCGGAAATCTGCAGGCGTCCATAGACTGGTACGGTGCCGTCCTGGGCATGCAACCGGTCCACCGCAATCCGATGATCTGTTTTCTCACCTATGACGAAGAACACCACCGTATGGCTCTGGTGCAGGCTGATGCTGAGGCGGGTTCCGCCAATTCCCAGAATGCCCCGGGCCTGGACCACGTCGCCTTTACCCTAAATTCCTTAGAAGAACTGTTGGCGACTTATAAGCGGCTGCGCAGCCGGGAAATCCTTCCGGATTGGCCGGTCAATCATGGTTTAACAACGTCGTTGTACTATCGGGACCCGGATGGCCATCGAGTTGAATTTCAGATTGAAAACTATGCTACCGCCAGGGAATTGCAGGACTATATGCGTAGTGAGGCATTTGCGGAAAATCCGATTGGGGTCGAATTTGATCCGGAGAAATTACTGGCTCGGTACGAAAACGGCGATCCCATTAACGAACTTTTGCAACAGGGTTCAGCGTCATGACTGCCGCACAACAGGACAATCGAAAATATGTCCTGAACTATTTTGCGCAGCGCCGCGAGCATCTGAGCCGGTTTGTCCAACCCCTTTTGTCGCCTGATGTATCCTCAACGGATGTGGTAGCGGAGGCGGAAGTGTTGTTTACCCACATGGTGGATGATCTGGCCTATGTCGACAGCCCCAGGCTGGTGCTGGCCGAGGCGCTTTTCTTTTGTACCACCTACCTGGCGTTGTATCAGGTGGTGCGCGGGCGGGGTGTGGATGTGCATGACTTTGGACGGGCCGTGCTGACCCGGTTAAGTGATCTGCCCGGCGTTGTTGATGAGCAGGGGGGTGAACAACAGGCGCCAAACCTGGAGGGGCCGGGTACACATCCGGGGGAGTTTGTCGCCGAGGTGGTTACCCCGCAACCCGGTGATGGTTTTGTTTGGGGTTACAACGTCAAATTCTGTGCCATCTGTTATCAGTTTGGCCGGTTCGACGCCATGGACCTGGTGCCATATATGTGTGCCAGCGATGACATCTTCAGCGCCAAGGGTAACCAGGGACTGCAACGCACCGGGACCATTGCCCTGGGCGCGCATCAGTGTGACTTCCGCTACGCTCAGGGCCGCCCGCCGCGCAGAGTTGCAGATGCATTTCCCGAACGAATTAAATTTGTCCACTAACCCTGCGCAAGATCTGCGTCAGCTAATCCGCGCAGAAGTGGCCCAAATTGTGCCCCTGGATGAGGCTGAGCGTTGCGATCAAGCCCGGGTCCTGACATGGATCGACTCCGGCGCACAGTTATGTCGCGTACAAAAGCCGGATGTACCTCCTCAACATCTGATTGCTTACTTTGTTGTGGTGGACGCAGACGAGGTGCTATTGGTGGATCACATCAACGCGGGCTTGTGGCTGCCCACCGGCGGGCATGTTGATGTGGGCGAGCATCCCCGGGAAACTGTCCGCCGGGAGGTCGTGGAGGAGTTGGGGATTACCGCGGATTTTGCCTGTCCCGGACCGGTATTTGTCTCGGTGACCAAAACGGTTGGGCGCACCGCTGGGCATACCGATGTATCGTTATGGTATGTGCTTAAAGGTGATAAGCATCGGGCCTATGTGTTTGACACCCGCGAGTTTAATGCTGTCCGGTGGTTTCACCGGGCGCAGATCCCAAAGCTGGCCAGTGATCCGCAAATGGCCCGCTTTGTGCAAAAGTGGAAGTGGTTTGCCGCAAACCCGTGAGTACAAGCGATACACATACCTTGATTCATTGCGCGTATTTGGCACACTAAAACGCCCATCGCAAAGAGCGTGCGCGTGTCAGCCAACCCGCCCCAACAACCTTGGCCCCAAAACGGCTTAATGACCAGGCTGGGTATCAGCCTGCCGATTTTGCAGGCCCCCATGGCCGGTGCCAATGGGGTGGGCATGGCGGCGGCGGTCAGCAGTGCAGGGGGATTGGGTGCCCTGCCCTGTGGGATGTTGAACCCTCAGGGGGTACTGGAGCAGGTGGGTGATCTGCGCAGTCAGACCAATGGCGCCATTAACCTGAATTTCTTTTGCCATGTTGCACCGACGGAGGAAGATGCTGCACAACGCCGCTGGCGGGCCGCGTTGGCGCCCTATTACAAGGAGTTAGGTATACCCGGCGATACCGTGGTGCAGGCACCGGCACGATTGCCTTTTGACGAAAATATGTGTCGCGTGGTGGAGCAGGCTCAGCCCCAGGTTGTCAGCTTTCACTTTGGTTTGCCCGAGGCTGGCCTGCTGGCCCGGGTCAAAGCCACCGGAGCCGTGGTTTTAAGTTCTGCAACCACTGTGCGCGAAGCGCGCTGGTTGGAAAAACACGGCTGTGATGTCATTGTTGCCCAAGGCTGTGAAGCCGGCGGCCACAGGGGTATGTTTTTGGAAGCAGATGTAGGGACACAAATCGGTACCATGGCTCTGGTTCCTCAGGTTGTAGACGCGGTACAGTGTCCGGTAGTGGCCGCCGGCGGCATCAGCGACAGCCGGGGCATAGTGGCGGCGTTGGCTTTGGGGGCTGACGCTGTGCAAATAGGCACCGCCTATTTGTTGACACCCCAGTCCTTAGTCAGCCCGCTGCATCGCCGGGCGCTGGAGCAGGCTGAGGAAAATTTTACCGCGTTGACCAATTTGTTTTCGGGACGCGCCGCCCGGGGACTGACCAACCGGCTGATGCAGGATCTTGGACCACTCGCGGACCAGGTCAGTGCCTTCCCCAATGCCGGTACGGCACTGGCGCCCCTTAAGGCCGCGGCAGAGGCACAGGGCAAGGCAGACTTTTCTTCGCTGTGGTCCGGGCAAAATAATCACGGCTTGCAGGCGGTGGATGCGGGTGAACTGACCCGGACCTGGGCGGCGGATGCACTGGGCCTGATGAATCAAATGGCGCCCAAGGCTGGAGACTAGTGCCTAGTCCGAAATATCCGCCATCTCCAAGCCGTTGCTCAGTTTTGCCGCCAGGGTGGGGTCTACAAATACGCTGTTGTAGCCATACCGGAATAGCTTCAAGTTGAGCCCCGGCATGATTGCCTTGGCTTTTTCCCAGGCGGCCACGGCGTCCTCGCGATGCCCCAGGTAGCCCAGCACGTTGGCCAGGTTGACGTGGGAGAAGTAGTTGCCCGGATTGGCCAGCAAATCTTCTTCGGCATATTCCAGGGCGGTTTGATAGTCACCCTTCAGCATGTGTAAATTCCCCAGCAGGGCAACGGGCCTGAGCTCTCCGGGTGGGGTTGGCATGCCCGGGGTGTGTTGGGAGACAATGGTTCGGCAATGGGCCATGGCTTCATCCAGATGTCCGTTCCACATGAGGACCGCAACAAATAGCGGATCCGGGGTGCCGGACATCTCGTAAGCGCCCTGGGCCAGTTGCATCGCGCGTTGGGACTCTCCCACAGCGGCATAACCCCCGGCGGTCATCTTCAGCACAACCGGATCACTGCTGCCCTGGGTTAAGGCCTGGTGAGCGTGTTCACGGGCAATGTTGAGATCGGTGTTGGCGTCGGAGGAATAGCCTCTTCCCACGGCAATGAACATGATGTTGGCCAGAAAAGCATGAGCACGGGGATAACCGGGATCGATGGTCAGGGCTTCTTTGACCAGATTTCTTTGTTCATCCCGGCTGACGGCATCAATCACCCGCACCTGCAATGCCTTGATCAATAAACCCCAGGCGTCGAGGTTTGCCTTTTGGGTACGGCGCACCCGCTCCCGTTCAGCAAAACCGATACGGTTTTTTAAGGCACGAAAGATGTTGTGGACCACCTCGTCCTGGACATCAAATATTTCATCCATCCCCCGGTCGTAACGGTCGGACCACACATGGGTGCCGTCTTGGGTGGTGATGAGCTGGGCGGTGACTCTGATCCGGTCCGCCACCCGGCGAATACTGCCTTCAACAACGTAGGCCACCCCCAGTTGTTCACCCACTTCGCGAATGTCAACGTGGGTATCCTTGTAGCGAAAGCTCGAGTTCCGGGCGGTAACACGCCAGTTCACGCTGTTGGCCAGCAGATTGATCAGCTCTTCGGTCATACCGTCAGCTAAATAGCCATGTTCAGCGTCCGAGGACATGCTTGCAAAAGGCAGTACAGCAATGGAGGGCAGCACGGCACGCCGGTCTGGAGTAGACTCCGACCCGGCTGTGGGCGGGTTTGATAGGCTGGTTTTATTGCGGGTTCCGGTTGGGTGGCCGGGGGCTTCACCGCTGCGGATGGCTTGGAACAGCGCCACGGTTTCCGGCGCCGGGGGTACGGACAGCTCACGCTCAAGCATATTCCGGCACAGCCTGAACTGCCGCAGGGCTGAACCCAGTTGGCCATCTTCCACATATAGCTGCATCAATTGCCGATGCACGTGTTCCTGCAGGGGATCAATTTGCAAAAGCTGCTCACAGGCAGCGACCGCGGTTTCCCGCTGGTGCTGGTCCAGGGCATGCTCCAATGTCAGGGTCAGCAGTTCCAGGGCATCCCGGCGAAAGACTTCCCGTTGCAATAGCATCCATTCGTCAAACTCCTCGGTTTGACTGGGAAAGCTGTACAGCAGCTCACCCTGGTAAAGGCTGAGGGCTTCTGCGCCGGCATGGACGCTGTGCTCCCGGATGGCGCGCAAGTGACTGGCCTGAAAAACGCCGGTGTCCACCCAGACGCGCTCCGCAGCTAAGCCGATACGGGAGTGTTCCGCAAGCAGACAGTGATCGGGCAGGACCTTACGCAGGCTGGCCACAGCCTGGCGTAAACTGCCCCGGGCGT
>JANQMF010000226.1 GCA_028280225.1 Pseudomonadales bacterium
GCACACAACCAGCACGGGTCCCTGTTTGGGGATCCGATTCAGCGCGTCCAAGTTGACGTCAACCGTCACCTGAAGCGCGTCAACAACCTGGGCAGCAAATTGTTGGGCGCTGAGCCCCTGTAGATTGTGGTCTTCGTATATCTTGCGCATGCCCCGAATACCCAGGATGCGATCGACCAGGGGGCCAAAAACTTTTAATGCTTGGCCAACGGGAGAATCTTCCGGGGCCAGGGCAGCAATTCGTATATCTGATTTGACGGGATTCAAGGCGACATTCATGCAACACAAAACCTGCAAGAGGCAGAGGATTGGCTAAATTTGTTATTTATTGGTTCCTGTCCGGAAATCCTCACATTCTACTTATTGGGTAGATGCACTAGTTACAGTGCGGCTATTGCGCCGTATTCTAATGCTTGTGTCAAATAATTACTGGCTGGTACCGCAACACCCACAGCTATGGGGATCCTTCTTCTTGACTGGCGCTTGTTCAAAAAAGGCCATCTTGGCCCTTTTTGAACAATTTTCCCGTCAGTAAATGCCTGGCATCACGCTGGGCTCGAAATGTCTGCGTCACACAGTTCCCGGGACAGACCGGCTAGCTGCGGCAATTATTGTGGTTTTCGCAGCTGGTCAGCACATTTGGCCAGTTGGCATCACCTCGAGCGATTGACCCTGGAATGTCCTTGCCCCACTTACGATAAGCAATACCGTTGAAATTGAGGTACAGCTTGCCGTCAACAATTTCCCAAACGTTTGGATTGACGGACTTGGTAAAGTTGTGCGACACCGCAAAGGCGCAGTATCCGCCGTATTGGGGTGCGTACTTTTCCGGGTCCGCAGCAAACGCATCTCTATTTTCGGCGCTGGAAAACTTCCACGTTGCGCCCTTGTATTCATGGGTAAATTCGTCTGACCCCTTCACTGCCTTGGCGCCTGGCTCCAGGGAGAAATAAGCAACGGTATCGTAACCTCTGATGGCACCATTCTTATTGGCATAAATCTGCGGATCTGCGGCGGTGGCAAACTGGGCCGCGCCGGCCAACAGCAGGAATGAGAAGACGTTTCGGATGGTTTGCATAATTTTTCGCTCCTTGGTGTACGCAGGTCAGACAGGTTGATAGGAAATTGGTTCAACACCATGCTTAACCATTAACGGTTGAGTACTATAAAACGCTAATACAAAGCCATTGTGCAATGGCAGGGGGAAGATTTGGCGAGAGAAGATTTGGCGAAAATAGAGGGCAAGGTGGCCATTGTTACCGGGGGTGCCTCCGGCATCGGTAAGGCTTGTGCGTTGCGCCTGGCGGAAGAAGGTGCCCGGGTGCTGATCACCGATATTCAGGACGAGTTAGGCGGGCACAGTGCCGAATCCATTAATTCCACTGAGCGGGTACAACGCGCCGGCGGGCAGGCCCAGTTCCTGACCCATGACGTCACCGACGAAGGCCGGTGGCAGCAGATCATCGAGCACGCGGAGTCTGCCCTGGGCGGTGTACACATACTGGTGAACAACGCCGGAATTGGTCTGGGTGGGAGCATTCTGGAATTTTCATTGGCCGATTGGCAGCGTCAACAGGCGGTGAACCTGGACGGGGTATTTTTGGGGGTAAAGTCCGCCATTCCGGCAATGATCCGCAGCGGTTATGGCTCCATTATCAACATGTCGTCCGTGGCCGGCCTGAAAGGTGCCGCAAACCTTGCGGCGTATAATGCGACCAAGGGAGGAGTCAGATTGTTCACCAAGGGTGTGGCGCTGGAGTGTGCGCAAAACCGTTGGCCGGTCCGGGTTAATTCGGTACATCCCGGCGTGATCGATACACCCATTTGGACCAAGGTGAATCCGGAATATTTACAACCGGGAGAAAATGCGGTCAATCTGGATGAAATGGCTTTGTCTGTTCCGGTGGGGCGGGTGGGCAACCCCCACGACATTGCCAACGGGGTGCTGTTCCTGGCCAGTGAAGAGTCCGCCTACATGACCGGAACCGAGCTGGTCATCGACGGGGGTATTTCCGCCTGACCGCTGTGGCTGCCCGTGATTGCATACGGGGATTGCCGGGAGTAGACTTGTCCGCGAAAAATAACCGTTGGTAAATGCTCATGCTGAAATTATTTGCGCATCCTGCGAGCCAACCTTCAAGGGCGGTAATTTGGGCTTGCCTGATTAATCAAATGGATTTTGAACTTTATCCTGATTCTGCAGCGGTCAACGATAACAATCCACGGGGGCAACTTCCCGTAATTGAAGACGACGGTTGGATATTGTCGGAAATGCCGGCCATTCTTTGTTATCTGGCGGATAAATATAGTTGGGGAGAGTTATATCCCCGGGAATTACGACTTCGCTCCAAAGTCAATCAATACCTTCATGCCCATCATTGTCTAACCCGTTTAGCCACGTTAAAACTGATGGCACCTCATGTCTTGGTCGTATTTGGGGGCATTCCAAGTCAAAACCCGCTGAGCTATGTGAACAACTCCAACATTGCTCAGGTGATGCATGCGGACAATCCGTTGGAAGAAGGCAGGCGGATCGTCAATCCCGTTCTGGAATTTATTGACGATGAATATCTGGGGGGGCATGACTTTGTCGCGGGCAGCCCCGAGGCCACTATTGCGGACATTGCCTGTTATGAAGAATTGGCTCAACTCGAGGCGGCAAACCTGATGAGATTTGATGACTTTCCCGGTCTGGCTGCCTGGGTTGAGCGGATTAAACAACTCCCGTGGCACGATCCGGTCCATGTCTACAATCAAAAGTTAGGCGATATAGTCACCGAAGAAAATACGTTAGCCCGTTTTGGTCACGCCATAGAGGCGGGACTGGCCGCTATCGCCAAAATCCCTGGGGTCAAGATTGTGTCTTAAACCTTTTTGGGTAAAGAAAATTGCAAAATCACATAGGCCAACCCGGCGGACAACAGGGAGCCGATGAGAATACCCAGCCTGTCGCCGCTAAAGTAGTCCCCGCTGCCATGTTCGAAGGCCAGCCCGGCAATAAACAAGCTCATGGTAAAACCAATACCACATACCATGCCTACACCCATGATATTCATCCAACTCACCCCCCTGGGCAGTTGAGCAATCCCCAACACAACCGCCAAGCCGACAAAGAGCATAATGCCAATAGGCTTTCCCGCAATCAGACCCAGGATGACACCCAGAGTGACCGGGTGAAAAACATCATCCACCGACATGCCGGATAAGGACAGCCCGGCGTTGGCAAAAGCAAAGATCGGTAAGACGGCAAAGGCGACCGGGCCGTGCAGATCGTGTTCCAGTGCCTTGAGCGGCGAGGGTGCGGATTGTGGATCTGCACCCTCGCCGCGCATGGGAACACAAAAGGCGATCAACACACCAGCCAGGGTGGCATGGACTCCGGATTTGAGGACAGCCACCCACAGAACAATACCCAGCAGGACGTAGGCGGAGGTGCGCATCACGCCAAAAAAATTCATGGTTGCGGCAAAGGTGAGCGATATGCCACCCACAATCAGAGCGGACAAAGACAAATCGCCGGAGTAAAACAAGGCGATGATAACAATGGCGGCCAGATCGTCGAATATGGCCAAGGTAAGGAGAAATACTTTTAAAGCAGTGGGTACACGGGCGCCAAAACTGCCCAGCAAGGCCAGGGCAAACGCAATGTCCGTGGCCACGGGAATAGCCCAGCCATCCAATGCGGCCGGGTTGTTCCAATTGAGCCAGGTATAAATGCCGGCCGGCACTAACATGCCGCCCAGGGCGCCCATACCGGGAAGAACTATCTGAGCAAAGGAAGAAAGCTCACCTTCAAGGACTTCGCGTTTAATTTCCAGGCCAATAAGGAAGAAAAATATCGCCATCAGTCCATCGTTTATCCACAGCAGCAGTGGCTTGTTGATCACCAGCGCCCCTACCTGCAAGGCCACGGTGGTGTCCAGCAAACTGTTGTACACAGATGCCCAGGGTGAGTTGGCGATAATCATGGCCAGCATGGCGAAACACATCAGCAGCACACCACCGGCAGACTCGGTTTGCATAAAGTCCCCCAGCGCTTTAGCGATCGGGGAGGGGTTTTCCAGTTCATCGGATTGAGCCATCAGAGCCTTTCTTCGGGTGGTTAAACGGACTAAACAAATATCTGGACGCAATATATCGATGTGTGCGGGGAATTCCATCTTCAATAGTCTTCTCGGTAACCTTAAGATGGGCTAAAGTGAATTCACCGGAGGTAAGGAGGGGGACCTGTGGTCGATCTGGGTGTGGCGGCCAACGACAACGAGCGGCTGGCGTTAAAAATGTTTAACGCCATGGAGCAGGGCACCCTATTGGAAACGGTGCGGGAGATTTGTGCGGAAAACTTTGTCTGGGCAAACAGTGGACTGCCCACCCTGACTGGACGTCAAGCCGTAATTGAACATATGCAGCAAGGGGGGTTTGCGGCAACCATCCCCATACTGGCCCGAATGACGTCCTTCAGCGCTGACATCTTGCACATTGCCAGCAACGGCCCCGTGGTGTTTACGGAAAGAATTGACCATCATTGGGATAGCCTGGGCAGAGACTTGATGACACCTCATATTGCAGGGGTAATTGAAATCCAGGGCGGCCGTATTGTCGCGCTGCGGGACTTTTATGATACGGCCTGTTATCAACAACAACCCGGGGAGCCCAATCCCGCGCATGCCAAACCCCCTCGTTAACCTGGTACCAGGCAACCCCTCGGCGCTGGAGGCAGCGCTGGCCAACCGGCCCGAGCTGTTGTCACATTACCGTTCATTTTACTTAAAGCTCTGGCATGGTGGTCTGGTACCGGTGCGGGTGCTGGAACTGTGTCGCTTGCGCATTGCGTTTATCCACGGCGCAACCGCCGAGCTTGCCGTAAGGCACAGGCAAGCGGGGGTGGCCGATCTCGAACGCGATGCGCTGGCCAGGATGGATTTTTCGGTGTTCAGCGACGCTGAGCAAGCGGCGTTGACCCTGGCTGAGCTTATGCCGCATCAGCATCACGCCATCGATGACGCTCAGGTAGACCGGGTGCGGCAGTTATTTGGTGAATCAGGAACAGTTAACTTATTGGCAGCCCTGGCTTTTTTTGATGTGACCAGCCGTCTGAAACTGGTCTGGGCGCTACCCGAGGAAGGCTTGGAATTCGACGGGACAAAATTGGTCTAGCAATGCGCTATAGCAATACAGGGAGAAATTATGTCAAGTAAACCCAGGCTGAGTTCAGCACTTGATGGTCAGGCGCCGGACTTTGGCAGCGTAACCGCCCATGCCGCGGACTTGATGGGCCACTTCTTTGCCCTGTATGGTGAGTTCTGGCAGAACGGTGTGGTTGCGCCACAGTTGAAGGAGTTGGTTCGGTTGCGCAACGCCCGGGTGACCGACTGCGGCTATTGAAAAAATGTGCGTTTTGACTCTGCCCGTGAGGCAGGGCTGACAGAAGCTCAGGCCAGTTTGGTCACCGATGACTACCCTGCTAATTTTCGCGAACGCGAAACAGCGGCGTTAGCCTTAACAGACAGCATTATCGGCATACCCGGTGCCCTTGATACCGCCTTGGTGCAGCAACTGAAAGAACAGTTCAGCGATGCGGAAATTATTGAGTTGTCCCTGGGGGTAGGTTTGTTCATGGGTATGTCCAAGGTGCTCATCACGTTGGGCTTGGAACCGGCTGATGACATGCCGGTCACGGTCCTGCCCACCCCGGGAAGTGTCTAAACCCTCTGGTTGGAGAGATCTATGGCCATTAAGAACATCTTTGCAGAAACGGCACGGCTCAAACAGGGCATCGAGAATGTCACGGTAGAGCAACTGCAGGCGGAAATGTCCGGTGCGCTTCCGCCACTGCTGATTGACTTGCGGGAAATCCAGGAGGTGGTTGATCTGGGCACTATTCCCGGGGCAAAAAATGTTGCCCGTGGTATGTTGGAGTTTTGGGCAGACCCGGCAAGCCCATATTTTCGTGACTATTTTGTGGAAGATCAGCGTATTGTGGTTTTCTGCGCCGGCGGCGGGCGGTCTGTCTATGCAACGCTTGCGCTGCAGGACATGGGTTATGCTGATGTTGCCCACCTGGAGGTCGGTTTTAACGGGTGGCAGAAGGCTGGCGGTGAGGTACAAAGTGTTGCACAAACTTCAAAATGGATACGGCGGCCGGAATAATCAAGCTGGCCTTATAAACAGCTTACGCTCACAACAACAAAAAGAGACAAGACGATGAAGTTCGATATTATGTTGGGTGGTATGACCTGGCAGGAAAGCAGTCACTTAGCCGTGCAACTGGAAGATGCTGGTTTTTCCGGCATGTTGTTTACCGAAACCGGGCTCACCCCGTGGATGCAAATTGCCGCAGCGGCCATGGCAGCGCCCAAGCTGGAATTCAGCACGGGTATTGCGGTGGCGTTTCCGCGCAGCCCGATGATCGCCGCCCAGATTGCATGGGAGCTGGCGCAAAATACCGAGGGCAGGTTCCGGCTGGGTCTGGGCAGTCAGGTGAAGGGCCATGTAGTGCGGCGTTACAGCGCCCTGTTCGACAAACCCGCACCCCAAATGCGCGACTACGTAGGCGCTGTCCAAGCCTGTTTGCGCGCGTTCCGTGGCGAAGAGCGGCTCAATCACGAAGGACCCTATTATAATCTCAACTATCTGCCCGGTCAGTGGGCACCGCCACGGCATGATTATGAAGACGTTAAGGTCGACATTTCCGCGGTGGGCCCGCATATGTGCCGTCTGGCCGGTGAGCTGTGTGATGGCATTCATGTGCATCCGATGCACTCCATGCCCTATATCCACAATCGTTTATTGCCCGAAGTTGCTGCCGGGGCGGGGGTGGCCGGACGGGACCCCAAGGAGATTGATCTGATTGTGCCGGTATTTGCGGTGGTGGGGGATACACCGGAAAGCCGGGCAAAAATGCTCCAGCGGGCAAAAACCCAAATTGCTTTCTACGGATCCACGCCAAATTACGCTTTTCAGTTTGATGACCTGGGTTTTCCCGGCACCACTCAAGCCCTGGGGCAGTTAATGAAACAGGGTGATGTGCGGGGTATGGCGGAGCTGATTACCGATGAAATGCTGGATCACTTTGCCCTGGTCAGCACCTGGGACGATATGGCGGATCAGCTCCGGGCCCGGTATGACGGAATTGCTGCCCGGGTAGTGACTTATCTCACCGCGGAGGATTTGCGGTACAACCCCGAGAATATGAGCCGATGGGGTGAAATTGCCCGGGCAGTATCGGCTAACGCGTCCGGCTAGTGACGCAATTCACATATTATTAAACATTAATAGCTAATTACATTTAGTTCATAGTATTTTGTCGGTGTTCCTGTAATATCGCCGCACATTGCGACAATTGCTGGCGAAACAAAATTACTATGGAAACTCCAATCTATCTGCTGGAGCCCCAGCCGGACGGGGGCTTTTGGGACACTCAAAAAGTACACCATGCACTGCAAACCCATGGCGAAGAACAAACACTACGCTCCACGGAACGCATGTTGGAAAAAGCCGACTGGTTGCCCGGGCCTGTTGGTGTCGACTCTATCCAGGACGAACAAGGCCGTGGCCTGGTGCGCCTGGTGGCTGATCATCTGGAAGCCGAGAGCAAGTCCAAACGGATTCACAGCCTGTTTGTGCAGGCCCAGCGTTTGCCGTCCGGCTGGATTGTCATGTCCAACGACGGCCGGGGCGGGCGCCGTTGGGTGTTTGCCGATAATCTGGACGAACAAACGGTATTGGCTGCGCTGGATACGCTGGCCAATGGTAAACCCGCCTACATCTGGCCTCATGGAGAAATTACCGGTCCGTGCCGTGGCCTGGTGGCAAAAGCGGGTGGACATCAACTGACCCTGGCCTCCGGTGCCAAGATCACCCTTACCTTAACGGCCTACTATTCCACTCTTGATCTGGCTGCCTACCCGCCGAGCCCGGCGCGGGAGGCAAACCTGACCCATCTGGACCGGCTGGAAGCGGAGAGTATTCACATCATGCGGGAGGTCATCGCCCAGGCGGAGAACCCGGTGATGCTCTACAGTGTTGGGAAGGACAGTGCGGTCATGCTGCACCTGGCGCGCAAAGCATTTTATCCCAGCCCACCTCCCTTTCCCCTGTTACACGTGGATACGCGCTGGAAATTCCAGGCAATGTACGACTTCCGTGACCGGATGGCCAAGGAGGTGGGCATGGATTTGATTGTGCACATTAATCCTGAAGCCATCGAAAAGGATATTAATCCCTTTGATCACGGCAGCGCGCTGCATACGGACATTACCAAAACCCAAGGCTTAAAACAGGCGTTAGACCAGCACGGGTTTGATGTTGCTTTCGGCGGCGCGCGGCGGGATGAAGAAAAGAGCCGGGCCAAGGAACGGGTTTTTTCATTTCGTACCGCTACCCACCGTTGGGATCCGAAAAACCAACGGCCGGAATTGTGGAATTTATATAACGGCTACAAAAATCCCGGTGAATCCATACGGGTTTTCCCGTTGTCAAACTGGACCGAACTGGATATCTGGCAGTACATCTACCGGGAAGAAATACCAATAGTGCCATTGTACTTTGCCGCTGAGCGCCCTGTGGTTGAGCGTGACGGCATGATCATGATGGTAGCGGATGATCGGATGCGCCTGTTGCCTGGTGAAAAGATCGATGTACGCAAAGTACGTTTTCGTACCTTAGGTTGTTACCCCTTAACCGGAGCGGTGGAGTCTTCAGCGGACAATCTGTCCTCAATCGTATTGGAACTGCTGCAAAGCCGCACCAGCGAGCGTCAGGGGCGCGCCATCGACACCGACAGCGCCGGATCGATGGAGAAAAAGAAACAAGAGGGATATTTCTAATGGCACAGGCACAACACAAGGTGATCCAGGACAACCTCACTCTGGAAGAGCGGGTCCAACACTACATCGATACCCAGGCAAACCTGGATTTGCTGCGCTTCATCACGTGCGGCAGTGTAGATGACGGTAAAAGTACCCTGATTGGCAGAATGCTGTACGAGGCCCAGCTTGTTTTTGAAGATCAGGTCACCACCTTGCAACAGGACTCCAAGAAGGTAGGAACCCAGGGTGGTGATATCGACTTTGCGCTGCTTGTGGACGGTTTGGCGGCAGAACGGGAGCAGGGAATTACCATCGACGTGGCCTACCGCTTTTTCAGCACCGATCATCGCAAATTTATTGTGGCGGACACTCCCGGACACGAGCAATACACTCGCAACATGGTCACCGGTGCGTCTACCGCGGATGTGGCGGTGATCCTGGTGGATGCATCCGCGGGCTTACTCACACAGACCCGGCGCCATTCCTTTATTACCTCGCTGCTGGGGATCAAACATGTGGTCCTGGCGGTGAACAAGATGGATCTTGTCGATTATGACCGGGAAGTATTTGACCAGATTGTGGCGGACTATCATGAATTTGCTAAACAGCTTAAGTTCGAGTCCATATGCGCCATCCCGTTATCCGCCCTGAAAGGGGATAACGTTATTGAGCGTTCCACCCGCACTCATTGGTATTCCGGCCCGACCTTGCTGGGTTATCTGGAAACCGTGGATATCCGCCAGCAACAGGCAGATGCCCCGTTTCGTTTTCCGGTGCAATGGGTCAATCGCCCCAGCGCAGACTTCAGAGGGTTTGCCGGTACGGTAGTGGCCGGTCAGATACACCCGGGAGACACGGTTCGCGTGCTGCCCTCGGGAGAAGTGGCCCAGGTGAAAGAGATTGTGCTGTATCAGGACTACTTGGACTCGGCGCAAGCCGGACAGGCAGTGACCCTGACCCTGGACAAGGAAGTCGACATATCCAGGGGTGATGTCATTGTTGCGGCGGATTCCCCCTGTGAGGTGTCTGATCAATTTGATGCATCCTTAGTATGGATGGATCAGGAAGAGGGTTACCTTGGCCGTTCGTACTGGCTGATGTTAGGTACCACGCGGATAAATGCCACACTGAGCGATATTAAATTCAGTTACAACATAAATACTCTGGAAGAGCTTTCTGCCAACTCTTTTGCGCTGAACGACATCGGACGGGTCACCTTGAGTTTTGACCGGGCGGTGCCTTTTGAGGCTTATGCGGACTGCCCGGAACTGGGGTCGTTTGTGCTGGTGGACCGCTATACCCATGCAACGGTTGGGGCGGGGATGATCAACTACGCCCTGCGCCGGGCCAAGAATATCCACCGCCACTCCCACAATGTGGACAAGGCAGCGCGGGCGGCCCTTAACGGTCATCCGGGTAAGGTATTGTGGATGACCGGCTTGAGCGGTTCGGGTAAGTCCACCGTGGCAAATGCCGTGGAGCAGGCTCTGCATGCCCAGGGTAAGCGCACCTTTATACTGGATGGAGACAACGTCCGTCATGGACTCAACAAAGATCTTGGGTTTACCGATGCGGACCGTGTGGAAAACATTCGCCGCACGGCTGAGGTGGCGAAGTTAATGGTGGAAGCGGGCCTGATTGTCATTACCGCCTTCATTTCCCCCTTCCGTTCGGAACGGGATATGGCGCGCAGCCTCTTTGAGGAGGATGAATTTGTTGAGATATATCTGGATGTGCCCCTGGATGTGGCTGAATCCAGAGATCCTAAAGGCTTGTACAGGAAAGCAAGGTCCGGGGAACTACCCCACTTTACCGGTATAGACTCCCCTTATGAGGCGCCGGAGACTGCGGAGATTGTCTTGCCGACCAACAATTTGTCGTTGGAAGAGTGTGTGCAGAGAGTACTGAAGCATGTCTGATTCCCATGTGCGTAGCCTGTCCAAGGCCTTTTCCTGGCGTATTGTGGCGACCTTGACCACCTCGGCCATTGCGTACTTTGTCACCGGCCAAATCGATACTGCCGTTGCCATCGGCAGTATCGAATTTGTCCTCAAGTTTCTGATCTACTATTTGCACGAACGTGCCTGGGCGCTGATTCCCAGCCGCTCAAAACCGGCGGGTTAAATAAACCGTACAATAAGCTGACAGATAGCCCCATACCCCGGTCTGTTGAGGGCTATCCGGGTGTTTGGGCCGCAAAATATCGGATCAGCTTAACAATTTTGGCGGGAAGTAACTGCTAACATTAAGGCGTGCAGGTTGTTCTAACCTTGATCAACGTTGAGATATAGCTGTGCCCAAAGTGATAAAACGTGCGCTGATTGTTGACGATTCACGCTCTGCGCGAATTTCACTGAAAAATCTACTGAGTGAACACGACCTGGAAATTTCCCTGGCTGCATCCGGGGAAGAAGCTCTGGACTTTCTCAAGCGGGAAAGTGTAGACGTCATTTTCATGGATCACACCATGCCGGGTATGGATGGCCTGGAAGCGGTTTCCGCCATCAAGGCCAACCCTCAAACGGCGACGATCCCGGTCATGATGTACACCACCCGGGAAGGTGAAGTTTATGTGGGTCAGGCCCGGGCACTGGGTGCTGTGGGGGTGCTGCCCAAGAATGTTCAGCCTCACCAGTTATTTGAAATGTTACTTAAGCTGGGCCTGGTTAAGGACCGGCGTTCACCGGCGGCTGAGTCAGTCGAGGCGGATACCGGTGTTCCCCATTATGATCTGGATGATGGTCTGGATGCGGAAATGGTGCCGGTTGTCGGGACCAGGGCACCTGAGGCACCCGATGAACTGGAGCAACAGGCGCTGGGCATTTCCGTACAAACGGTGGTGTCCCGAATTCTGGAAGACCAGCATGTCACCCTGCGATCCGATATTTTGCGCAGCCAGCGTTCTTTTGCCAAGGATGTCGCCCGTGAAGTCTTGCGCGAACACTATGCCAGGGAGGTTGCCGCGGGTGCTGAAGAGGCATGGGAGGATCAGCAACGGCTGGAGTCCTCGCAGCTTGGCGCGCAATTGCTGCGTTATCGCCTGGTCGCGGGGATTGCCATGATTTTTGTGGTTGTCAGTTCCTTTTTGGGTTGGCAATTTAAACAACAACGTGATGTTGCCCTTAACAACCTTGAAAGGGTGCAGGCCCAAGCCCGCATCCTGTCCTTTTCACCACCCGATATCAGCACCAGTGATGGCAGCGAAGAAGCCCAAGCGCAAACGACTCACGCGGTAGCGTCCTCCACGTTGGAAGCGCTGCAATGGTCGCTCAATCAGGGTAACGACACAGCCATGTATGAATGGGCCTTCAGCGATGCCCTGGCCAACAAGTTACAAGGCATGTTAGACCACTTGGAAAACCTGGGATTCCAGGGTGAAATAAAGCTGACCAGCCACCTGGGCCGCTTTTGCCTGCAAGTGGATGACAACGGCACCTATGTCCTGGCTAATGAAGATCTGTTGGCGGCCAATTGTGATTATTCGGGGCACGTGCTTGATCACTCCAGTTTTGTAACGGACCGTTTAGGCCCCGAATTTGCCAAGCTGATTGAGCGGGTTAACGGCGGGGTGCAGTTAAATCTGGTTGCTTTGTACGCCAGCGATTCCACGCCGCGGGTACCTTATCCGCCGGGAACAGCCCGGGCGGGGGACTGGAATGCGGTGGCGCGTCAGAACAATCGAGTGGAAGTGGAATTAATCCCCCAGGTGGCGGCCCGCTCCTGAACCGGTAAGTTATTCTCCTAAAATGAGATTTTTCAGACCGGTGCTGGAAAGAATTTCCACCCAATAACCGTCCGGGTCCTTAACAAAGGCCAATCCCTTCATCTGACCGTCGTCCGGACGCTTTACAAACTCCACCCCCAGTGTTTCGAATCTGGCGCAGGCCGCATAGACGTCGGGTACGGATATGCCAATGTGGCCAAATCCCCGGGGTTCGTCGTTGCCATTGTGGTATTGAGTATCGTCTGCTTCGGTCCCGTGGTTGTGTGTCAGTTCCAACAGGGCGGGTTGATCAAACAGCCATTTGGCGCGAATTTGCGGGTCTTCGGGGACGGCTTGGGTGGGATATCCCATAAAGTAGAGGGAAAACCCCATTTCAGCAAAATCAAACTGCTGAATAAGGGTCATTCCCAGCACGTCCCGGTAAAAGGCAACAGACTTCTCCGGGTCCTTGATGCGCAGCATGGTCTGGTTCATCACATAGTCTCGGGTGGGGCTGTCCGTCATTTTGGCTTCTTCGTTCCGCGGTGGGTAATTCGGTATAGTGTCTCATATATCTATGAGCATGGAGGGATTATGGCGTTTGCCCCATTTGATTTGAGCGGTAGGGTGGTGCTGATCACCGGCGGTAACGGCGGTATTGGTCTGGGCATGGCCCGGGGTTTGGCCGAAGCGGGTGCCGAGGTTTGTATCTGGGGCACCAACCCGGAAAAAAACGCCGCAGCGCTGGCCCAGTTGGGAGGCGCGGGCCCAAGAGTCAGTGCCTTTGTCTGTGACGTTGCGGACGAAGCTGAGGTGGTGACGACCTTCGGCAAAGTGCTGGAGCAGCACGGCCGGGTGGACGGCTGTTTTGCCAATGCCGGGATCGGCGGTCGAGGCACAGCGTTCGATGAGATGACCACCCGGGAGTGGGACCGGATTATTGCGGTGAATCAATCCGGCGTATTTTATACCTTCCGGGAAGCGGCCAAACATATGAAGGCACGGGCCAAGGCGGGTGATGCATTTGGCCGACTGGTAGGGACAGCAAGCCTGGCGGCGGTCAGCGGCCAGGCCCGGGGCCAGCACTATGCGGCAACCAAGGGTGGGCTGGTTTCCATGATCAAGGCGTTGGCGGTGGAGTATGCCCGTTACAACATTACCGCCCATACCATCCTGCCCGGCTGGATAGAAACCGAAATGACGGAAAATACGTTTGCCAACAACAAGTTTGTGGACAACGTTTCCAAACGTATCCCCGTGCGGCGGTGGGGTGTACCCGAAGATTTTGCCGCCATCGCCATTTACATCATGAGCACGGCCAGCAGTTATCATTCCGCGGAGACGTTTTTAATCGACGGCGGCTACTATGCGTTTTGACCTTGGCCGCTCTATCCGCCCGGGCGTTTTGCGGCCTGGCAGCCCAGCGTATGTGCGGACATTTTCGCAAGAAAGAAGCTTAAACACCGATTGGTGGGGTTTGGATAGCCGGTGAAGGTATTTTGAGCACCCCCGGCAGTGATGCCCAACCCGAAGGTATTCAGGACACCTCAACAACCGCCATAAAAGCCTGGCTATTGCTGGCTTTGCTGATGGTGGCCTCAATTGTCAGTTTTGTCGATCGTCAGGTGGTTGCTATTGTGGTCGAACCCATGAAGGTGGATCTGGCCATCAGTGACAGCCAGATCGGCTGGTTGTATGGTGTGTTTGCGGTGTTTTATGCCGTGGCCGCATGGCCCCTGGCGTACCTGGCGGACCGATACTCCCGAAAACACATTATTGCGGTGGGCGTATTTGTCTGGTCGTTGATGACCATTGCCTGTGGATTGTCGCGAAATTTCTGGCAGGTGCTCACCGCACGGGTGGGTGTGGGTATTGGTGAAGCCTCTCTGGGTCCGGCAACGGTATCCATGGTTGGTGATACCTTTCCACGGCGGCAAATCCCCCTGGCGTTGTCGGTTTTTCAAACCGCGGCGGTGATGGGCTCCGGTCTGGCGTTTTTGATCGGCGGCTTGGTGCTTGAGCTGGTACAGGGTTCACAACCTGTGGTCCTGCCCTGGGTCGGAGCCCTCAAACCCTGGCAGTTAACCTTTATTTATGTGGGTGTTCCGGGTCTGTTGTTGAGCGGAGTATTTCTGTTGATCACCGAACCCCAACGCCGGGAGCTAAATCCCCCGGCTCATGGCATTGAACCCTTGCGTCAATTCTACAGGACCAATACCAAGGCCATGATGCTGCATCACGGCGGCTTTTTGGCCTTTGCACTGGCGGGTTATGCCTTTGTCTTCTGGACCGTGTCTTACTTTGTCAGGGTTCACGGTGAAGACGCAGCCCAGGCAGCCCAAGCCTTTGGTCTGATATTTCTGCTCACAGGACCCCTGGGTCCGGTACTTGCTGCCTTGTTGGCGCGCCGGCTCACCGAGCGTGGTCACCACGATGGCAATATCAGGGCGGCGCAAATTCTGGGCACCCTGGGGATTCCCTGTGTGGTGCTGATCCAATTCTTACCCAGTGCACAATGGGCTTATCTGATGTACATCCCCGCCATGATATTTGTCAACGCGCCGTTTGGATTGGCCAACGGATCTCTGGCGGTGGTGGCCCCACGCGCCATACACGCCCAGGTTGCCGCGGTATATCTGTTTGTGGTTTCCATAGGGAATCTGTTGGGGCCGCCGGTGGCGGGCTTTTTTAATGAGGTTGTTTTTCCCGAGACAGACGGGGTGCGCTTTTCCATGATCAGTGTTGTGCTTATGTTTGGCCTGGCAGGGACAGTGCTGTTACAACTGGCCCGCAAGCCTTATGCCCGGGCCTACGCGCGGATGGAAACGCTTGAAAACAGTAAGGTGCGAGGCTGATCCGGTGATACCCACAACCAGGGAGAGATGGGTACTCAGCCGGTGGGTGATGGTTCTGCTGTGTACTGTCCTGTCCGCTTGCGGCGAAAGGGAGACGAGGAAAACGTTTGCCATTGCGACGGGCGGACCGGCCGGGCTTTATTATCCTTATGGCGGCAGCATGGCTTCCATTTGGTCAAAACATCTATCGGGTGTTAATGCAAAGGCGGAGGTCACCGGCGGGTCGGTGACCAATGTGATTCAGGTTGCCCGGAGGGAAAGTGAGTTGGGTATTGCCATGGCGGATGTTGTCACGGATGCTTACCTGGGCAGTGGCCGGTTCCCGGAGCCGCTGCCGCTGCGGATATTGTTTTCAGCTTATCCGAACATTGTCCATATCCTCACCCTTAAAGAAAACGGTATAACCAACGTATTGGATATGCGGGGCAAGAGAGTGTCTTTGGGGGCTGCCGGGTCCGGGACCGCGGTTGCGGCTGAAAATGTCATACGCGGCCTGGGGTTGAGCCTGGAAGAGCTTGCGGTGGCTTATCTCAATTTCGGCGAAACCACATCCGCGCTGAAAGACGGTACCATAGACGCCGGATTTGTGGTGGGTGGTCTGGGTTTGGCTGCGGTAACCGAACTTGCGGTGACCCGGAATTTACATCTGGTGGCCCTGACCGACGACAATCTGGCTCAGCTGAGTACCCAATATCCGGCTTATACGGGTTATCCCATACCCGCCGGAACTTATAACAAAGTAGACCACGTGGTGCAGGCGCTGGGCATCTGGAGCGCGGTGGTGGTTCACGAGGATATGCCGGAGTCGCTGGCTTATGCTTTGACCTGTACGGTTTATGCCCACCAGGGGGATTTGATCCGGGTCACCCGGGTGGCCCAGGACACCACGGTTGAAAATATTCAACAAATAGCGACGGTGCCGCTGCACCCCGGCAGCCGGCGGTATCTGCAGAACCCGAGCGGAGACTGTATACCTTGAACAACCAGGCATGGTGGATTGTGGCCGTGGCGGGGTTGTTGTCTGTTTATCAGATCTGGCAGCCCATTGCCGGCTTTGTGCCTCCGGGACTGATGCCCTTTGAGAGTTTATTGGGATTACAGCCGGCAACCTACTTCAGGCCCACGCACTTAAGCTGGATACTGTGCCTTGGCTTTCTGGTGTATCCCCTGGCACCCGGCGGCTGGCGGCGTGGTGTGGACTACGCCGCCATTGCCGCCGTGCTGTGGGCGGCATGGCGGATTCTTCAATTTGACTATCAGAGTTTAGATCACCTTTTGTATGGTCTTAACCCGGCGGACTATGCTGCGGGACTGATCATATTCGCCGCGGTCCTGGAAATGGCCCGGCGCTCGGTTGGTATGGTGATGATGATTATTGGCGGGGTGTTCCTGCTCTATGCTCTGTTTGGCAACTATTTACCGGATGTGATCGCCACCCGGGGCTTTTCCCTGGAACGGGTTGTCCGTTTTCAGATATATACCGGTGCCGGAATTTTTGGCGCACCCATTGGCATTGCCGCCGGGGCTGTTTTCAGCTTCGTACTGTTTGGCGCTTTTCTGCAGGTTACCGGTGCCGGGAAATTCCTGATTGATTTGTCTTTTGCGGTGGCGGGCAGATACAGAGGTGGGCCGGCAAAAGCCAGTGTCCTAGCGTCCGCGGCCATGGGTTCGATATCCGGGAGCGCCATTGCCAATACCGTAACCACCGGGGCCTTGACCATCCCGATGATGAAAAAGCTGGGTTATCAACCGGCTGAGGCTGCGGGGATAGAAGCCGGTGCCTCAACGGGTGGGCAGATTATGCCCCCCATCATGGGTGCCGGCGCCTTTGTCATGGCGGAGTTTACCAAAACCCCTTATGGCGACATTGTCTGGATGTCGCTGATTCCGGCGGGGCTCTATTTCCTTTCGGTTTTGCTTTATGTGCACTTGATTGCCGTAAAGTCCGGATTTAAAGGCATGGCTGATGTATCCGGGATATGGCCGGTTGTTAAGGAGGGTGCCCAGTACTTGCTGCCCCTGGTTCTGATTACCGGCTTGCTGTTACAGAACTATTCACCGGTGCTGGTTGGTGTTGCGGGCTGCCTGGCCGTTGTACTGGCCAGCTTGTTAAGAGCCGGGCATCGGATAAGGCTGAAGGGTCTTGTGGAAGCCTTGCGGATGGGGGCGGTGCTGGCGGTACCCATATCGGTCGACTGTGCCGTTGCCGGCCTGGTCGTCGGCACCATTGGACAGACCGGAGTCGGCTTGCAGTTTACCGAGTCGGTGGTCTCTCTCAGCCAGGGTTATCTCTGGCTTGCGCTGGTGTTGGTTGCCCTGGCCGCGCTGATTCTGGGGATGGGCCTGCCGGCAACCGCCGCTTACATTGTTTTATCCGTGATGACCGGACCCGCCCTGGTGGAATTAGGCTTGGCCCTGATCACCGCGCACATGATTATTTTCTGGCTGGCGCAAACCTCAAATGTGACCCCGCCCATTGCCCTGGCTGCCTTTGCGGGAGCCGGCGTGGCTGGTGCGCCACCCATGCGGGCGGCGGTTGAGGCGTTTAAGTTGGCCAATGGACTGTTTGTAATTCCGTTAATGATGGCATACAGCCCGTTGTTATTAGGCGGCGAAAACAGTTGGTGGGATGTCGCTCAGGCCGCTTTTTTTACGCTCCTGCTGATTGTGATGCTGGGTATTACGTTACAGCGGTTTGCCTTTACTCACCTATCGCGGGGCTGGTGTCTGTTGGCAGGGAGTTGCGCTGTGTTGTTGTTGCTGCCTTTTGCCCAACTGCGCATGATCGGGGCCGGCTTGAGCGTGCTTGTCCTTGTTATGAACGCGCTGGATCACAGGCGGTCCCGAACCACCTGAAATTCATACGGCCAGCATGTCGGATATCGGATTACGGGCCTTGTTCAGAAATTAGCGGCTTGATCAGAATTGTCCAGCCAGGTCTGGTGGTGGACGAATTGGCCCTGATCCCAAAATCCCCATTCTTTTGATTTTGGGCCGGTGAAGATCAGCGTATATACGGGTCTGTTCGTGATCAGTTGCACAATATGCTGGTGCCTGGCCGGGCGGAAATGGGGCCGCAGGCGTTGTACTTTGCGCAGGCCGGACTCTGGGGTCTTTTCCAGATAGCTTTGCAGAGGCAGGGTCAGGAACCACCACGGGTGGTCATGAAAAGCCCGGTCATCATCCCCCTTGTGAAACTTGTGTAAGCGCAAGGTGCAGCCGAACCAGATGATCCAACGTTCCAGGTAAGGTTGGTCACCTTCGTAAACTAAGTCATGGGTAAAACCAAAGCGATAAGAGCGCAAAGTCAGTACTTTCTCGAAGGTGGGCAAGATCGGGTCCCGTTGAAGTTAAAATTATTGTGCTTGGCAAGCGGTGATGGTTGCCCGCCGGCTATTATAGGGTGCTCACCTGCAGTTTAAAGAATAATCACAAGAATTCTGCTGCTGACTCCGCCAAAAGTCGCTGATCCTCAAATGATCAAAGGCTGGTGAATTCCAGTTGGCGGTTAGCAGTGCTAACAGAACGTCTGGGCCGTAAAATAGCCGTGAAACTGGTGGGGCAGATGGTGTTTGAGCGGTAACCGGCAAACCAGATCGTTGAGGTTATCCGCACGCAGCACCTGTAATTCGCTGATGTGTTCAAAGCCGTTGTACACCACTTCCAGAATGTAGCCGTCGTCCTCGGTGCTGCTGTTTGTCGACGGGGCAAATAGCGGCTCGGATCCGTACATCCCCGGCGGCAGGGTGACCAGAGTGCAGTCGCCATCACTGGTCACCCGCTGAATACCGTTAAAAAACCCGTTGGCGCCATTGTCGACGGAACAAGCCGTATAACATACCGTGGATGCTTGACCGGTCAGCCGGGTATCAAAGGTGGGGAATTCAGATTCGGTAGGGGATACCTGGCTTTCGCTCACCTTGCCGGTTTCCATGTTTAGGATGTAGCGTTTATAGATGCCCCCGTTAAATTTACTGTCCGGGTGGAAGACATTGGTCAACGACGCATTTGCTGCAAAACCGTCCTGGTACATGGCATCCACAACAATTTCCTGGTTGTGCTCATAAGCATTACCGAAGTGAACAATGGCCCCATGGTCGGTTTCAAAAGTTTTGACCAGATGCAAATTGTTCAGGTCCACCACATGTATTTTCATGTTGATTGCCGGGTCGTAGGCCACGACATCGGAAATAGTCTTGCGTCCCAGCAGCACGCCACCCATGCCTTTAAAGACGATGGAGCCGATAAAAAATATCGCATAGTTGTTGGTGATCACAAAGTCGTGACAAAAAGGAAAGTTGTCCAGGGAAAGCTGACCCTTCGTGAATAACCTGCCCGTGGGATTTATGCGGTAGATATTCAGCACCGGCTGGGGTCCTTTCAAAGTGATCCCTGAGATACCGGCGCCGAAGTTGATGTAGTCACCGCTAGCCGGGTGGACACGGCCATGGGCGCTGAAGACCTGGCCGCGTTGCAGTTCGCCGCTGTAGTTGTATTCGCCGACGGTACTCAAATCCCGGGGATCAACCTCCCAGGGATGGCCGCCTTCGTTGAGGGCAAATAGTTTGCCGCCGTGATAGATGGTATTGGTATTTGCCGGGTTGGCGGGTGTTTTGCCCAGGTTGGCAAACATACCTCCCGGTACCTGGGTACCGAAGCCGCGATACCTGATGGTTTGGGCTTCGGTTTCAGCCATATATTTTGGGGTCCGCACATAGGCGTTTTTGAAATGAACCTTGCCATCGCGGAAGGTGAAGGCGCATAACATGCCGTCACCATCGAACCAATGACCATACTTTTCTTTACCAATTCTTTGCCGTCCCGGTCCGTTGCGAAAGAATGTGCCGTGTAAATCGGCGGGCACAACACCTTCGTAGTCTTCGATGGTGTAGCTGTACTCTGTGTCGAGGTTTTCCAATCCGCCGTGGTGTGTAGGCGGCTCATTGATACCTTGCTGGTTGGGTGTACTCATATGTGCTCTTCTATTTTGTGTGCTGGGGCGCTGGGTCAGGGTAACCTGACCAAGCGCCACTCATATCGACGGGGCCTCGATACAAGGTATCGAATTTGCGTAACAAAAACCGCCACTCGCCGGCTTCCCGGGTGAGGATGTCGTTGTAGACACCGGCAACCCGGAAGCTGTTGCCCTGGGCGTCTTTGATATTTTCCTGAATATAGAAACGGGCCCGAGCCTTCTCCCCGGTGACGCTGATCAGACCCGGTTGCACCCAATGCAGTACATTGGGATAACCCTCCATGATGCCGGTCCAGAAGGTCTTGAGATTTTCCCGCCCCCGGATGGGTGCCGCACCCGAACCCAGTTGCCATTGGCCATCTTCAGCCCAGGTACTGCCCCAGATTTCGGCATCACGCTGCATAACACCGTCAGCATAAACTTGAGCCAGGGTTTGGATCTCTTGAATGTCGTTGCGCATATCACATCTCCCGGGTCGATTCAGGGCTGCGGTGCGGTTCCGGGACCAGCCGCCAGTTGATAAGGGGCTGCTTCTTCGACCTGGCAGAAAAGCCGGTGAATGTACCAGCGGCCATCAAGTTTTTTGTAGTTTTCCCGATACCAGCCGATTATGCGGGAGTAGTGAAGGTCTCCGTTGGGATACAATCCCGTATACAACATGATTAATCGCCATTCCCCGGTTGCTGCGTTACCGTCCACGTCAATGATGGGATTGATGGCATGGTGGGCGGAATTGCGGATGGTGCCGCTTTTACCCAGATCCCCTAACAGCTTCTGGATGGCGGCGCGCCCCCGGGCGGCCCCCATGCTGCTGGCTTCCCAAATGGCGTCCGCCGTAAACAGGGGTCCCAGCTTGTCCGGATTGTGATCATCGTCGCAGGCCTGACAGTAGCGCGCTTTGAGTTTGCGGATCTCTTCAACATCCTCCAGGGTTTGCAGGCGCGCTTCGATGTTGGGCGACATATTTTCCCCGAACTTAAGCTGATTTAATGCCTTGAGCTTAACACCAATCCTGTATTAGCTGATATATTCGCGCAGCGTATATTGACGGAGGGCCAATATGGCATTGCTGAGTGTTACCGGCGGTGATATCTATTTTGAATTGCATAAAACAAAGGATTTAGACAAGCCCTGCGTGGTGTTTTCTCACGGTTTTGGTATGGGGTGCCGGGTTTGGGATAATTCGGTTGCCTTTCTTGTTGATCATAACTATCCGGTACTGGTTTACGACCATCGTGGCTGCGGCCGCTCGGACAAAGACTTCCAGGATGTCAGTATTAATGCCCTGGGAGACGACCTGGTCAGCCTGGCGGCAACTGCCGGACGCCAGGGTATTACTAAATTTGTATTCAATGGCTGGTATCTGGGTGGGGCGGTGGTTGTGGATGCAGCGGCAAAAATGACGGAAGGACTTGCCGGGGTCATCAGCACCGGGGGCGCAACGCCAAGGTATACCCGGGCGGAAGGTTTTCCCCACGGCGGACTGCCGGAGGATGTCCGGGCCACCGTGGCTGCGCTGCGGGGTGACCGGGTGAATTTTCTAAAGGGGTTGTACTTTGAGGGTGTTTTTGCCGCGCCGGTGAGTGACGAGGTCAAACAGTGGTGTTATGCCATTGCGCTGCAGGCGAGCCCGGCAGCCGACGCCTCCCTGGCAGCCCTGGCCGATATGGACCAACGTGAATTATTAGCCGCACTGCAGGTGCCCTGTCTTTTTATTACCGGCACCGAAGATGCGGTGGTGGCGCCGGGCATTGCCGCGTTTGCGGCCCAGCACGCCGCCCGGGGCCGGCTTGCGGAAATGCCCGGCTGTGGGCATGCACCTTTTTTGGAAGCCAAAGACAATTATCATAAGCTGCTTGTTGAATTTCTGGAAGAATTGGAGAGTGTCTGATGTCGCGTCATGTTAATTTTGGGTTGTGGTACGACTTTCGCAACCCGGGCAACAAGGTACCTTTCGAAACTTTGTACCAACAGAACCTGGAGCAGATCGCCTGGGCAGAAACCCTGGGGTTCGGCTCTGTATGGCTGACCGAACATCACTTCGTTGAAGACGGTTATACCCCGTCGCCCCTGGTGATTGCAGCAGCCATAGGGCAACGGACCAAAACCATGCGGGTGGGAACAAATCTCATGTTGTTACCCCTGGCGGATCCAATTCGCCTGGCGGAGGATGCGGCTGCGCTGGCTATTTTGACCGGTGGGCGTTTTGATCTGGGGGTGGGCATCGGTTACCGCCAATTGGAATTTGACTATTTTGGACGCAAGCTGAGTCACCGGCCCAGTCTGATGGAAGAAGGCATCTCAATCATTCGTCAGGCCTGGTCCGGAGCACCGGTGGTACACCAGGGCAAGCGGTTCCACGTGAATGGGCTCACCGTTGCGCCCCGGCCGGACCATCCGCCACAAATTCTGATGGGGGGCATGGCAGAGCCGGCGATTGCCCGGGCGGCCAGAATTGGCGACGGTTTTCTTTCCACCGGGGGGATTGGTCACGATGTCTATGTGGATGCCTTGGCTGCCGCGGGTAAGACAGCGGCCGAGGGTGCCATCTATGCCGGACACTGGGGCATCATTGCCGAAGATCCTGAACGGGAAGCCGCTGCGGTGGCGGACTATGCCCTGTATCAGACCAATACCTATGTGTCCTGGGGGGCCTTTGGCCCACCCGCGCAGACACCCCTGTTTGCCGACGGCGCCAGCGCATTGCGGGATGGATTGTATGAACTGCACGATGGGAACAGCGCCGTTGATGCCCTCACGCAGTTGCTTAACAGCTACCCGCAGATAAAGGATATTCACTTCTGGGCTCAGTTTCCCGGCGAACCGGTCAGTGCCGGGAGTAAGCGGATTGAGTACATTGCCGGTCACGTATTGCCCAGGGTACGACGCAATGTGGGCCTTGCGGATTAAGCCGCAGGCTGGGGCCGATGCTGGAGACAGGATGCCCTGGACCAAAACCCTGGGTTAAACTGCGCTGCTGAGCAGCAAAGGCTGCTGCATAATGCGGCATAATATAAAGGCCAATTTCACAGGAGGGGGGATATTGGACACAAACGCAGAGTTGGATATTGCGGCGTTGCTTGCCCGCTCGGCTTATGCGCTGGATCACAAAGACCTGGACGGGCTTGAGGCCTGCTTTCACGAGGACGCCGTCTTTACCCTGGATATTGATGGGGTAGAAGGCGCGTCGGTCTTTACCGGCCGGGATGAAATCATGGGCTTAATGAAAGGGGCTTTGGACGCGCAAACGGATGTCCGGCGCCATGTCATTTCAAACCTGTTTTTTACCCGCTTGGATGGGGACAGTGCTGAGGTTTGTACCTACTTGACGTTGATGGGCACACAAGCAGGCGAAACCCGTCTGATTACCACCGGACTGTATACCGACAAGGTGATCAAACAGGGTGATGCGTGGCGTCTGATCAACCGTCACCTGAAGCTCGACAGACCCTATTAAATGCCGGGTAACTTATTGTGAATATTGCAAATATTGTGTCTAAGTGGGCGGATCTCGAGCCGGCAAAACCCGCCTTGATCGACATCCCCCACCAGCGGCGGATGAGTTTTGGTGAACTCGATCAGCGTATCAACCGGCTGGTTGCCGGTTTCTTCAGCCTGGGGTTAAAAAAGGGTGACCGGGTTGCGGTGCTGTCCAGGAACAGCATTGAGTACTTTGAAATCTACTACGCCTGTGCCCGGGCCGGGTTGATTGCACAACCTTTAAATTGGCGGCTGGCACCGGCGGAAATATCACGGATTCTTGAAGACGGTCTGCCCAGCGTGCTGGTCTGTGAGCAGGAATTTGCGGATGTCATGTCGCAAGTGCACACGTTATTGCCGGCATCTCTGAAAGATCTCATGCTGTTTTACTATGGTGAAGGCAGTGACGGAAGTTACGCCAACCTGCTGACCGCTGGTATGCAAACGCTGCCCGATCTCAGTGGCATTGGTGATGATGATCCCGTGCTGATTCTATATACGGGGGGCACCACGGGCTTGTCCAAGGGGGCTTTGCACTCCCACAAAACCTTGTACACCGGCATGTTGAATCAGACCGTGGCGGAGCGCATTGTGCCCAGCGACGTGTATATGCTGACGGGCCAGATGTTCCACATTCCGGTTGCCCTGGCCATGAATTACATGGCCCATGGATGTCCCGTGGTACTGATGAACTTTGATGCCAGACAGGCCCTGGAAGTGATCCAGGCGGAAAGGGTTTCAGCCTTTCTGGGGATTACCACGATGTTGAACTGGATGATGGCGGTGGAAAATTTTGCCGATTACGATCTCAGCAGTTTGCGAAATATTCAGTATGGCGGCGGACCCATGCCCGAGGCGGTGGTACGCGCGGCCCTGGCCGCGTTCCCCTGTACGCTGATTCAGGGTTATGGTCAAACCGAAGGTATGACCATGACGTTCCTGTCACAGGAGGACCATGCCCGGGCGGTGTCGGGTAACCATACCCAACGGTTAAACTCCTGCGGCCGGGAGGGATTTGTCACCCGTATTCGGGTGGTGGACGAACAGGGCCGGGAGGTGCCCAGAGATGGGGTCTCCCCCGGCGAGATTGTGGTGCAGTCCGAAGCCAACATGTTGGGGTATTGGCAAAAGCCGGAGCTGACCGCACAGACCTTACGTGATGGATGGATGTGGACCGGGGATGTGGCCACCTGGGATGAACAGGGTTATGTCTTTATCGTGGACCGGGCCAAGGACATGATTATCAGCGGGGGTGAAAATATCTATTCCACCCAGGTGGAAGCCGCCATTCATCAACACCCGGGCGTGCTGGAATGTGCGGTGATTGGGGTACCGGATGACGAATGGGGCGAAGCGGTGAAAGCGGTTGTGGTCATGAAGCCGGGTGAGCGGGCATCAGCGGAAGACATAATAAATGTTGCCCGGCAACACCTGGCTTCCTATCAAAAACCGCGATCGGTGGACTTTGTGCAAAGTCTGCCCAAGGCCCCGACCGGGAAGATTTTGAAGCGGGAACTGCGCGACCCTTATTGGCAAACCCAGGAGCGTAAGGTGTGAGTAACTTACTGGGGCCTGAGCTGTTGGCCAACATCGGCAAACAGGCTGAACCCAAAACCGAAGTGGTCACCCGGCGCGATATTCGAAAGTACGCCATTGCCACCGGCCAGACCCTGCGCCGGTACCTGGACGGTGATGAGGCGCCACCCCTGTACCATGTTGCCCTGTTCTGGGATGTGGTGGAACGTCATGAGCTCACCCCGGATGGGGTGTCCGTGGATAAGTTATTACCCAAATTTCCCCTGGAAAAAGCCATGGCCGGCGGGTTGCAAATTACCTATCACGCCAAGATCAGACCCGGTGACGTATTAACAGCCCACCGCACGCTAACGGACATTTATGAAAAATCCGGGCGCTCCGGCCCACTGATCTTCTATGAAATTGTCATGGAAGTGCAGCGCGAGGACGGCACGCCGGTGATTACCGAAAAAACCACGAGAATTTTGCGATGAATACCCCGGCCACCGCCCAGGTAGGTGACCTGTTGCCTGCCCGGGATCACAAATGCGACAATATCCAACTGTTTTTTTATAACGCGGTGCTGTGGAATGCCCACCGGATTCACTTTGACCTGCCTTATGCCCGGGAGGTTGAGGGGTATCCGGGGCTGGTCATTGCCGGCCCCTTGATGGGGGATTGGTTGGCCCAAGTGGTTGATCAGTGGATTGAAGGCACCCGGGCCAGCCTGGTGCAAATTGAATATTCCAACCGTCAGGCCGCCTATGTGGGAGAAGTTCTAACCGCCGGCGGAGAAGTCACCGCTGTTGCCGACGGTCTCATCCAGGTGGCGTTGTTTGTTAAAAACGAAGCGGGTGACGTCATCACCCCGGGCTCTGCAACCATCCGGGTTGAGTAGTCGTCGTGTTCCGGACGGGGACTTGCGGCGGGGGAACGCGCGCCACCAAGCCCGGGGTTTGAGCGGGTGCCTACTTTGCCAGCACCAGCAGCAAATTACCCGCCATGTGATTGTACAGGCCGTAGCCGGAACTGATGACCAGTTTGCCATCGAAGGCAACGGGACCGGCGCCTCCGCTCAGCGACCCGCCTTGGGTTGGGGTGCCCAGGATAGTGTCAAAGCTCCGGGTGGTATCCAACGACCACAGAATCTCTCCGGTAACGATGTCGTAGGCGCGCACGGTGCCGTCCATACTGCCGGCAACCACCATATCATCAATGACCGTGGGTACCTGAGAGATGCCCGGGTGGCAAAACGCACGTCCGGCGCACGTATCCTCGTGCAGGGTGGACCACAGAATTTTACCGGTGTTGATGTCCAGGGCGTGCATTCCCGGACGGTCCGGGTGTGTGTACGAACGGCCGTCAGCCATGTCACTGATGGGGACAAACAAACGGTCCGCAGCGGCTGCCATGCCAAAATGAATGCCGCCCTGAATACCGCCGCGTCCCACCTTGGTTTGCCAGACCAGCTCACCGGTATCCGGGTCCAGGGCGTGGACAACTCCGGATTTCTGTCCGCCGACCACCAAGTCACCCACCTGGGAGCCGTTAACCAGCAGAATGGCGCCGCCAAAGTCGAAATCCGGCCCGTTTTCTTCCGGACAGTTTTCGGGGGTGTCGGTATCGCAAGCGACATTCCAGACATCGTTGGGGGTGCCCTGAAACACCCAATTGACTTCTCCGCTGTCTAAATCCAGGGCAAATATGGCGTCGCTGGTTAAAGTTGCCGGGGACGACATATTTTCTCCGGTACCGAAATAAACCTGGTTGCGCCGGCGGTCTATACTGGGGCTGTTCCATACCGTGGCGCCGGAGGGACCAATCATATCCGTACCCACCGGGTTCTGCTTTTGCACACTTGGGATCTGGGCAATGGTATGGGTCTTCCATTGCTGTTCTCCGGTTGCGGCATCTACCGCCAGGACCGATCCGCGAAACGTACAACAGGGGTATTTCGGGTCGATGGCCAGGCTCACCTCCAGGGCAGATACCGGAATGTACAGGGACCCGCCGTGGGGTGTTGGAGTACCTGTTATGGTGGCATTGGGATGGTCATCAGCACGAATACGCCACAAGTGCCGTCCGCTGCGTGCGTCCACGCCGTAAACATTGCCCAGCACGTCACCAAAATGTAACTGGTTGCCGCGGGTGGTATCCGCTGCCTCCTGGATAGTGCTGATGGCGATTCCCGTGCGGACCTCTCCGGCAGCCTGATAGGACCACACCTGACAGCCGGTCTGTTGGTCCAGAGCATAAACCCGGCCGTTATGTGAGCCGACAAAAATCAGCCCACCGGCAAAGGTGGGTTGGGAGCGAACCCGGTTTGCCCCGGGAAAGCTCACCGCCCACAGGGGTTTGAGTTTGTCCAGGTCCGCCCGGTTGAAGCCTGCCGTGGCGGCGTCAATGTAGCGGCCATTGTCGGGTTGCAGCCCCCAGCTGACGGCCGGGATAGGCGCCAGGGCGTCATAAGCAACAGAATTATTGCAGCTGGGAATGTCCATCACTTCGGCACCAATTGGCCGTCCGGCAAGGTATTCAGAAACCTCAATTTTTGCCTGCTGATCCAAGGCCGCCGCCTCTTGCCGCATCACCCCGTCGGTCAGGGTGGTTAAGATGGCTTCCGGGGTCATGAGTCCCAGCATTTCTTTGTGGGGTGCCTTTTTATCCGCTCCACCGTGGCAGGCTGCGCAAGCTTGGTCAAAGTGTTGCTTGCCCGGGAGTTGCTCCCTGGCCCGGGCCGCATCTTGAATCGCCTGCATGCTGTTGGGGTCAATTTCTGCGGCTTGCGTATCCGCTGCCGGGATATCTGTTGGTGTTGACGAATCACACCCGGCCAGGCCGACTGTACACAAAATGGCCGCCAACAAATGTGCTGAAAAATATTTCATGACGTGTTGTCCCTCCTAACTGAGGTATCCTAACAATTTAGTGGAATCAGTTGGGAGACAGAAATGACACTAATTTGGCTGGCGATAGGCTTAGGGTGCCTGGGGCACGGTGCACAGGTGGTTTGGGTTGCGCCAACCCCAACCCAACTCTCCCGGGCGGAAAAACCCGTACCCCGGGACAGTGCCCACGCCTTTCAGATTTTCTGGCTGGACCAGTATGGGTGGATGGGTATCTGCCTGGTGGTGTTGGTTTTGATATGTATGGGGCTGGGGCTGTTCAGCGCGCCGCAAGGTGTGGGGGGAGGGACAGGCTGATGCCAACTACCCTGTTGTATGCGGGCCTGCTCGCATTGCTGAGTGTGCTGCTGGCAAACTATGTGCTGTACGTGCGCCTGCGGGCAACCGCATTACCAAAATGGCAGCCCAATGCGGCGGAGCGGGTGCAGGCCAACTTTGTCGAGAACGTACCTCTGGCCCTTATCTTATTGTATCTGGTGGAAGTAGCCGGTGCCGGTACACAATTTGTGCATGTCTGTGGTGTTCTGCTGGTGGTATTGCGCCTGCTGCACGCGTGGGGATTGGCGCGCAACGAGGGGGCCAACTATCCGCGGTTGATTGGTGCTCAGGGCACCTTTGTGCTTATGGCGGTACTGGGTTCAGCGGCGTTACTGCTCAGCCTGGGATAAGCCTGCAATGGGTTACGCGAAGGCTAACCCTTGCCCCGGGTGCCGGTCCGGTTGGGCCGGGCATGGCGTTCAAGGAAATTCACGATAATACCTGCCACATCCTGGCCGGTGGCTTCTTCAATTCCGCGCAGCCCGGGTGAAGCATTTACCTCCATCACCAGCGGACCCCGTTTGGAGCGAAGCAGGTCCACCCCGGCAATATTCAGGCCCATTACCCGTGCCGCGCGGATGGCGGTATCCCGTTCCTGCCGCGACAGCCGTACCAGGGTTGCCCGCCCGCCACGGTGCAGATTACTGCGGAATTCACCTTCGCTCGCCTGGCGCTGCATGGCGGCAATGACTTTGCCGCCGACTACAAATGCCCTGAGGTCAGCACCCCCGGCTTCTTCAATAAATTCCTGCACCAGAATCGAGGCGTTTACCCCCATAAAGGCCTGAATCACACTTTCCGCCGCCTTGCGGGTTTCAGCCAGCACAACGCCGATACCCTGGGTACCCTCCAGCAACTTAATCACCAGGGGGGCGCCGCCAACCTCGCGGATCAAGCCGGCCACGTCATCGGGTGAATTGGCCATGGCTGTCACCGGAATCCCCACACCGCTGCGGGAGAGAAGTTGCAGGGAGCGTAACTTGTCCCGGGCCCGGGTGATGGCCACGGATTCGTTGACACAGTAGGTGCCCATCATCTCAAATTGCCGCACCACCGCGCAGCCGTAAAAGGTGACGGAAGAGCCGATACGGGGGATTACCGCGTCAAAGTCCAGCGGGCCAAATTCTTCCTCCCGGTAGTGGATGGTTGGCTTGTCAGAAGTAATGTCCATAAAACAACGCACGTGATCCACCACCCGTACATCATGTCCCGCCTGCAAGCCCGCTTCCAACAGGCGCCGGGTGGAGTACAGGTTTTTATTTCTGGACAGTATGGCAATGCGCACAACGGCTTATTCTTCTGCGAAGTCCTGATCGTTGTTTTGGGGGCCGGTTAATATAAAGGCCTGAGTCGGGTCCACATAAAAACGGTTTTTAATCGAGGTGCGCCCCAGAAGCATTCGAAAACCCATATTTTCCCGGTCGGTCAGAGTCATCTCTATGGGCCACTCATCCCCCCCAAGCCCAACGGTGGTCTCGATCACCACCCGGGTTTCTTCGTGCCCGCCGGAATCTCGAACGGTACGGTGTTCCTTGACCGGGGCGCGGCAGGATACGACAACCTGAGTATTGTTCTGCAGCGGATGCAGATCAAATTCCACCCACTCTTCACCGTCCACAAGAATGGAGGTCAGTTTAAATGCGTGTAATGCGGAAGTTCGGGCGCCGGTATCCACCTTAACTTTAATGCGGTCGACACCCAGTGCCGGCAGGCTGACCCATTCGCGCCAGCCAACCAATTTAGCCATGCGTGGAATCCGTGATCTTGGTGCGATATTTTGCACACCGGGAATGGTGAAAGTAAACCGGAGGAAAGTGATGCATAGATTTGCGGGGCAACGGGTGATCGTGACCGGTGCGGGTTCCGGCTTTGGGGCCGCCATCGCCAAACGGTTCGCCGGGGAGGGGGCAGCGGTGATGCTGGCGGACATCCATGGCCAAAACCTTGAGCGGGTCGCGGGTGAAATCAAGGCGACGGGTGGTGACTGTAGCGTCCAGATGTGTGATGTCGCCGAGGAACAACAGGTTGAAGCTCTGATCAGCCGGACACTTGAACAACTGGGAGGTGTAGATGTACTGGTGAATAATGCCGGGTATTCCCATCGTCAAAAGCCGTTGTGGCAAATCAGCGTGGAAGAATTTGACGCTGTATTTGCGGTCAATGTGCGCGGTGTGTTTTTAGGCTGCAAACACGTGATTCCGCACATGATTGAAGGTTGCGGTGGGGTGATTATCAATATCGCTTCTTGCGGCGCCATTGCACCCCGGCCGGGGGTCACCCCCTACAACGGTACAAAGGGAGCGGTGCTGACCATGACCAAGGGCCTGGCCCTGGAGGTTGCCGGGGACAATATCCGGGTAAATGCCGTTAACCCGGTGGCGGCGGCCACGGGCTTCATGAAAGGTGCCATAGGGGTGGACAGCCTGGATGAAGAAGCGACCAGCCGCCTGGTGGCGGGCATA
>JANQMF010000239.1 GCA_028280225.1 Pseudomonadales bacterium
GAATACGCCCATTTTGGTAGGGGTTGCCCATGTGGAACAACGCGTTGACGATCCGGCACAAGCACAAGAGCCCATTGATTTAATGCTGCAAGCCACCCGGGCCGCAGCAGCGGATGCGGGCAGCGAGGCGCTGCTGAAGGCAACCTCCATCCGTGTGGTGCGCGGCATCTGGGGGTATGAAAATCCAGCCGGAGCCATTGCCCAGGCTATTGGGCAGCCCGGCGCCGAAACCGGTCTCACCCGCTACGGCGGCAACTTTGTACAAACCGCTGTGAACCGCTCCGTGCTGGAAATTGCCCAGGGGAAACATGAGGTCATCATTCTCACCGGAGCCGAATGCGGCAACACCCAAGCCAAGGCTGCCCGCAGTAACTATGAACTTAAATGGCAGGACATCCCCGGCAAGCCGGATTTGCTCATCGGCGAAGATGTGGAAATGCGCCACCCGGCGGAAAAAGCGGTAAGCCTGGGACGGCCCATTCAGATTTACCCAATTTTTGAAACTGCCCTGCGCCACGCCATGGGCTTAGGGGTGAGGGAACACCTGGAACACATTTCAAACCTGTGGGCAGGATTCAGCGAGGTTGCCGCTGACAATCCCAATGCCTGGATCAGGGACGCAAAGAGCGCGGAAGAAATCCGCACCCCAAGCCCCGTGAACCGCCCGGTTTCTTTTCCCTATCCCAAATTTATGAACTCGAACAACAATGTGGATCAGGGTGCCGCCTTGATCCTTTGCACCACAGCCAAGGCAAAGGCTTTAGGTATTGCCGAGGATAAATGGATCTACCCCTGGGCGGGTACGGATGCGCACGATCACTACTTTGTGTCGAACCGGGACAACCTGTATACCTCACCGGCAATCCGCCTGGCGGGTCAACGGTGTATGGAATTGGCCGGGTTGGAGGTTGCGGATATCGACCGGGTGGATGTCTACAGTTGTTTTCCGGTAGCGGTACAAGTCGCCGCACGGGAATTGGGTTTGGATATGACCAAGCCACTGACCGTCACCGGCGGACTCACCTGGGCCGGGGGGCCACTCAACAATTACGTGATGCACAGTATTGCCCGCATGGCCCAGTTATTGAGGCAAGCGCCGGAGCAAAAAGGTTTAATTACCGCCAACGGCGGCTACCTGACCAAACATGCCTTTGGGATTTATTCCGCCCAACCGCCCACTCGCCCCTTTCGACACGAAGACCTTCAAGCCCAGGTTGATGCAACCTTTAAACGCGAGATTGAAATGGATCCAGCCGGTGACGCTGAGGTTGAGGGTTATGCGGTGATGTACGGGGCTGATGGCCCCGACAAGGCATTTATGGCCTGCCGGACACCCGCCGGGCAGCGGGCCTGGGCCATTAATCAGGAACCCGACGTTTTGCAAAGCATGATCGAAGAAGAATTTTGCGGGCGTACCGTTCATGTCCAAGACCACATCGGCAGCTTCTGAATCTACCAAACAAGTGGCCTATGTCGCCGGCTTAGGCCGGCGGCTGGGGGCAATGCTGTACGACTTCCTGCTCCTCGTGGCCATCTGGATGTTCACCTTATTTATCCTGGTGATTGCCCGGGGGGACGAAGTTACCGGCTGGTGGGTACAGTTGCTGCTCCTGGCGGAAACCACAGCGTTTTTTCTATTCTGCTGGCGGCGCGGCGGCCAAACCCTGGGGATGTCCGCCTGGCGAATCAAGTTATTACAAACCGACGGCACGCCCTGTACCTGGAAAAACCTGTACCTGCGTCTGCTCTGTGCACCCCTCTCCCTGGCCTGCCTGGGGCTTGGGTACCTGTGGCTTTATGTCGATCCGCAAAAGGCCACCTGGCATGACCGCATCAGTAAAACCAGCGTGGTCCACCTGCCCAAATCCTGAGTCTGTAACGGATTACCCGGCAAGCATCGCGGAAAACCCGGTTATTGAACATCAATGGGTTTTCCCAGCCTCGTCAACAGACCTGCGGCGATACCCACAAATATAAGATGCGCCAGCCACAATCCGGCGGCAGCGGGCACAATGCCTTCAACCAGAGCAAATTTGTTGGTCAGCAGTACCAGGTAGTAGCTCAACATGAGCAGCATACCCGGAACCACTTTGGCAAAACGCCCCTGCCGGGGATTTACTCTGGCGATACCCACCGCCAGCAAACCACCAACCAGGCAAAAGATGGGCAAGCCAATACGCCAGTGCCACTCACCCCGGCTTTCCGGATCTTGACCCAGCGTAAAAAAGGACTGGGCTTCTACATCCAGCGCCTCTTCGATCAGTTCAGCTTCGCTCAGCCGCTGGCTCAATTCGGCAAAAGCCATAATCTGAAAATCCGGTTGTCCCGGCGTCCCCTCGTACCGGCGGCCGTCATTCAGTATCAGATAGTGGGCTTGGCTGATGGGATCAACCTGCTGCCGTCCCTCCGCGGCCCACAAGGTGACCTGCCGCCCGTCCTCAAGCCGCTGGGAGATAAATACATCGTAGAGGGTACGCCGGTCATCTGACATATCCCGGCTGTAGGTGACCCGTCTGCCCCGGTCATAGATGTGAAAGGTACCCGGGTTGACGGTCTCAAATTCGGATTGGGCACGCTGCTGCGCCATAAAGTCCACCAACACCCGCTGGCTCATGGGGGTCACATAACAGGACAGCAGCGCAACAAAAAGCACAACGGTCAGCACACTCACCGCAACCCACCCGAGCAGCGTTCTGGTGCCCGCCCCGGCACCTTGCAGAACAACCATTTCCTGATCCGCATAAAGACGCCCCAGCGTGAGGACAACACCAAGATAAATGGAAAACGGGGCAACCAATTGCGTAAATTCCGGCAGCCTTAACCCCATGATGGTAAGCACCGTGGTGCCGGTGAATTTGCCCAAGGCGGCTTCCTGCAGATACCCGATAAAGCGCCCACCCACGGCAACTAAAAGCAGCATGCTGGCGGTTACCGCAAAAATGGCGATGAGTTCTTTGTTTACATAGCGTGCGGCAACAGACATGTTCAGAGTTTTTAAGTCAACTGAGCCAACATTGTACGTCACCCCCCGGGCGGGGGTGAACCGGAAATGTCGCCCAGCGGCCCGGGTCGTTGGGCCTCAGGCGAAGGCTTCCCGCTTTTTCCCAACGGTTTTTTTCAGAAACCGGTCAGCACTGCGGTTTTGTCCCGGGCTGTCCATGCCCCTTTGCGACCGCTAGTGCCCCTGGTGAAAATTTCCCCTACAATTACCCTTTTTACTGACGGCGCGTGCATGAAATATTCGTTGACTGATGCTGATCCACTTTCGCTTCGAACCCCCTGTATAGCAACCAGCTTGAAGCTGGCCAGGAGAATTGCCAAGGGTCTCGGCGCTCAAGGCGCCTTCAATTTGGCCACCCAGGACTTTAACGACACCCTGGGCCAACATCTGGTCGTCAACCTGGGGGGTGATCTAAACCGCATTGTGGTGATGGGTGGGGCTGATGAGCGGCTCAGTCAGGCTAAATTCCGCAAGCTGGGTACCCAGGCCGCCCAGGCCCTGTTGGCCCTGCCCATCAAGCAGGCGGTTGTGGCCCTGGCACATGTCGCCGTTCAAGGCGGCCGGACCCCCTGGAAACTGCAGACCCTGATGCAGACCCTGAGCATCGATGCTTATCGTTACCACAGCCACAAATCCAAGCCACCCAAGACCCCAACCTTGGCTAATATCCGGTTGTTGGTAAGCAGCCGCGCCGAAGCCGGCCATGCGGTCCGGCTGGGCGCCGCCCTGGATGCAGGTTTGCAGCTGGCAAGAGACTTGGGTAACGAGCCACCCAACGTCTGTGACCCAAACTACCTGCTGAAGCAAGCGCGCAAGCTGGGCCGCAAAACAAATGTCACCGTCACCAGCTTGAATGAGAAGAAAATGGAAACTCTGGGCATGGGGGCTTTTCTGGCGGTATCCCAAGGCAGTGATAAACCCGGCCAGATGATTATCATTCGCTATAACGGCGGAAAAAAAGCTGACCAGCCCATTGCCCTGGTCGGCAAGGGTATCACCTTTGATACCGGCGGTATTTCTTTGAAGCCGCCGGCTGCCATGGATGAAATGAAATTTGATATGTGTGGTGCCGCGGCGGTTCTAGGCGCCACCAAGGCGGTAATCGAAGCCCGCTTGCCCGTCAACCTGATCACCGTGGTTGCGGCAGCGGAGAACATGCCCAGCGGCATCGCCACGCGCCCTGCAGATATTGTTACCACCGCTTCCGGTCAAACCGTTGAAATTCTCAACACGGATGCTGAAGGCCGCCTGGTACTGTGTGACGCCCTCACCCATGTGCAAACCTTTAAGCCCAGCACCATTATCGATGTGGCCACCCTGACCGGGGCCTGTATCGTGGCCCTGGGGTCCCACGCCAGCGCTGTTTATGCTAACGATGATGCTCTGGCGGAGGATCTGTTAAAAGCCGGGGAAGATACCGGCGATCGGGGCTGGCGAATGCCTTTGTGGGAAGACTATCAGACCCAGCTTCGCAGCAACTTTGCGGACATGGCCAATGTGGGCGGGCGTGATGCGGGAAGCGTAACCGCCGCTTGTTTTCTGCACCGGTTTATCGACAACGGCGTACAGTGGGCACATATGGATGTTGCCGGATCCGCCTTTCAGGGCGGTGCGCGAAAAGGTTCAACCGGCCGCCCCGTACCGTCGCTGTTCAAATATATTTGTGACCGAAGCGGTATTTAGCCGGCACCCGGCATTGAACCGGTACCATCGCCTTAACCACGAGCAAAGATGACACGTATCGATTTTTATATATTGCCTGACATGTCAATGGACGCCAGTCTGCGCTTTGCCTGCCGCCTGGGCTTAAAGGGTTTTCAGGCGGGTCAGCCGGTGCACGTACACACCGATAGCGACACCACCGCCAGGGCTCTGGATGAGCTGATGTGGGACTATCCCAAACACCGTTTCCTTCCACATGAGGTTGTTGCGCCAACATCTTCCCCCAGGTCACCGATCCACATCAGCTGCGCGGAACCCATTCTGGCTGAGGGTTTACTGATTAATCTGAGTGATCACGTACCCTCGTTTTTCGGACGCTTCGACCGGGTTGCGGAAGTGGTAGTGGGTGAAGGCAAGGCTGCCGGCCGGACACGCTACAAACACTATCGAGACCGCGGTTACCCCCTGCACCATCATGAACTGAGTGACTGGGAAGATGGATGACCGTTAAAGTAGCGGCCGGGGTGATACAAAGATGAACAGAAAAAAAGATAGTCAATTCCAGAATACTGATCATCCCCAGCAGGACCTGCTGGGTAATCCCACTGAACCGGACACTGAGCCGGATACCAGACAGGACAACCAGCCGGACAAAAAACCGGAAGAGATGATCGAAGACCTGGAATCCATTAAGAATCTGTTGGACGAAGACGAACCCTATCCGGCGGAAGACGACCCGGATATTCCCTTGCTGGATGATCCGCTGGACGCCACGGTAAAAGAAGATGAAGGTCTGTCCGAAGAGACCATTCAATCCCTGTTAAACGACACCTGGAAAGACTCTATTGAGGCGGTACTGGACGATGCCCGGGAAACCATTGAGGACAACAGCACCGCCTGGCTGCCCGCCGACACAGATGAACTTAACGCAGCCCTGAAAATCCGTATTGACACCAGCGTACGCCAGTGGCTGGGGGAAGTTCTGCAAGCCAATATCGGCGCTTTAAGGGAGTTGATTGTCAAAGAACTGACAACGGAATTGCTGGCCCATCTCCACAAGAAGTTGAACTCATCGGACCCCACAGCCACCCACCACGACAAGGAATCCCACGCCCCTGATGGACAGTAGTTTTGACCCCAATAGCATAGAGCAGTCGTTGTACGCCGAATGGGAGGCTGCGGGTCATTTCAGCCCCAACGGCAACGGCAAAAACTACTGTGTGTTGATTCCGCCACCGAATGTAACCGGCACCCTGCATATGGGTCACGCCTTCAACCAGACGCTGATGGATACCCTCATTCGCTACCAGCGTATGAAAGGCAGCCGCACCCTCTGGCAAATGGGCACCGACCATGCGGGTATCGCCACCCAGATGCTGGTCGAACGCCGCCTGAATGAACAAGGGATTAAACGCTTGGAATTGGGCCGGGAAAAATTTGTCGATGAAGTGTGGCAGTGGCGTGAAGAATCCGGCGGTACCATCAAGGAACAAATTCGACGGATGGGCTCCAGCCTGGATTGGTCCCGGGACCGGTTCACCATGGACGAAGGGTATGCCAAGGCGGTCCTCACCGTATTTGAACGGCTGTACGACGAGGGGCTCATCTACCGCGGGCAACGCCTGGTTAACTGGGACCCCGAGTTAGGCACCGCCATTTCCGACCTGGAGGTGGAGAACACCGACGAGCAGGGTCATATGTGGCACTTCCGGTATCCCTTGGCGGATGGTCAACAGACTGCCGCCGGACAAGCCTATCTGACAGTTGCCACCACCCGCCCGGAGACAATGCTGGGCGACACCGCGGTTGCGGTGAATCCCGACGACCCTCGTTACCGGGATTTGATTGGGGGACAAGTTGAACTACCTCTGACCGGGCGGATAATTCCCATTATCGCGGACACTTACGTCGACATGGAATTTGGCACCGGTTGTGTCAAGATCACCCCGGCTCATGACTTCAACGACCACGAAGTTGGCCACCGGCACAATCTGCCGCAGATCAATATCTTTGCGCCGGACGCCACCATCAACAACAACGCGCCGGCGGCTTACCAGGGATTAACCCGGGAAGCGGCCAGAAAGGCGGTGGTCGATGACCTGGAAAAGCTGGGCCTGTTGGATAAGATCGAACCCCATGCCCTCAAGGTACCCCGGGGTGACCGGTCCGGCGCCGTGATTGAACCGCTGTTGACGGACCAATGGTTTGTCAAAATCGGCCCGCTGGCAGAACCGGCCATTGCCGCAGTGGAAAACGGCGATATCGAATTTGTCCCCAAACAATACGAAAACGTTTATTTTTCGTGGATGCGGGATATTCAGGACTGGTGCATTTCCCGTCAACAGTGGTGGGGGCACCAGATTCCGGCTTACTACGACGACAGCGGCAATACTTACGTGGCATCCTCAGAGCAAGCCGCCCGGGAAAAGTACCAGTTGGATGCCGGTATTCCTTTACGTCAGGACCCTGACGTTCTGGAAACCTGGTTCTCATCAGCACTGTGGCCCTTTGCCACCCTGGGATGGCCCGATGAAACCCCTGAACTGGAAGCTTTTTTACCCTCAAGTACGCTGATTACCGGACACGACATCATTTTCTTCTGGGTGGCCCGGATGATCATGATGACCCTGCACTTTACCGGCAAAATCCCATTTAAAACCGTTTACATTCACGGCCTGGTGCGCGCCGCGGACGGCAACAAGATGTCTAAAACAAAGGGCAACGGTTTGGATCCGCTGGATTTTATCGACGGCATCACCCTGGATGAACTCCTGGCCAAACGCACCACCAACCTCACCCAGCCCAAGATGGCACCAAAAATTGAGCAGGCCACCCGCAAGGATTTTCCGGACGGTATTCCGCCTTACGGGACCGACGCTCTGAGGTTTACCTTTTGTGCGCTGGCCACCACCGGGCGCGATGTGCGGTTCGATTTAAACAGAATTGAGGGTAACCGCAACTTTATTAACAAGCTTTGGAACGCCACAAAATTTGTCCTCATGAATATCGACGGCATGGACCCGGACAGCTCCGGGGAAAGGTCGATTATCGATCAATGGATACTCAGCAAGTGTCACACCCTGGTCAGGGAGGTCGAATTTGCTCTGGCAACCTATCGCTTTGACATTTTTGCCGCAAAAATTTATGAATTTGCCTGGCACGAATACTGTGACTGGTATGTTGAACTGTCTAAATCAGTGTTGTGGGACGATACCGTTACCCAAGACATAAAAAACGGCACCCGTAGAACACTGGTAGAGGTGCTGGATGCCCTGTTGCGCATCTCTCATCCGGTTATCCCCTTTATTACCGAAACCTTGTGGCAGGAGGTTGCCCCCCGGCTGGGTCAACCCCGGGGCAGCATCATGGTTCAGGCTTATCCCGCGCCTGATGACTATCCCGCCAACACCACCGCCGAAGCGCAGATCGACTGGCTAAAATCCGTGATTACCGCCGTGCGTAACATTCGCGGCGAGGCGGATATAAAACCCAAGCAGGAAGTACCCCTGCTGTTCCAGGGTGGTGATGAAAACGACCGCAAGCTGGCGGCTGCCACGGATGCCATGTTAAAACGGTTAGCCAATGCGGGTTCAGTCAATTGGCTGGATGAACAGGCGGAAGCCCCACCCCACGCTCTGGCTCTGGTGGGTGACCTTAAGGTGATGGTACCCCTGGCGGGCCTGATTGATGTTGAGGCAGAGGCTACCCGGCTGGAAAAGGAGATTGAAAAACACAAACAGGACCTGAACCGGGTGGATGCAAAACTGTTAAACGAAAATTTTGTCAGCAAAGCCCCCGCTGACGTGGTGGCCAAAGAAAAGGCCAAGCGGGATGATCTTCAAGGGCGCTTGACCACCCTAGAAGATCAACTGAAAAAGCTGGACACCCTGGGTTAAGATTCTTCGATGTTGTTGTCCTCGAACATCTGCACAATTTCGTTGCGGCCGTTGGGATATTGCAGATAGTCAAAGCGCACCTTCATACCCGCTTTTAACAGGGTAAAGGCCCCGTAACTGCCACCAATTTCCACCCGAACCGTTTGGCTGACATCGTACTGAGTGCCACCCACCACAATGGTGTACTTTTCAAAATCCAGACTGTTAATGGTGCCCTCACCTTCAGCCTGAGCCGCCGCGTAGAAACCGGCGGGATGGCTGGGGGCTGACTGGGCGTGGACAATCCCCGCCCCGGCCAGCACAGCCGCAACCCAAACCCAGTTGGCCCAACGAATTACTTTATTCATCATCTATTGCTCCAATTCTATCCAGGAAAGACGGCCGGTCTTGTCATCATCGGTGCCGCGAATACGATAACTGCTGGTATCGTTACCCCCGGAGACAAAGAGGAAGTCGGTGTCGCCGGATCCACCCAGCAGCGATAGATCCACAAGCTGCCCGTCCGGCCCATCACCGCTGCCACCCAGTTGGCCCCATCCGAAGAGCAGCCCACCGGATGCGCCGGATTCGGTGCCCCCCACCAGATCCTGTTCATCAATGACCCCATCCCTGCTGAAGTCGATCACCGGATCTATGGCATCCCCACCGGTTAAGTGGTTAAAGACCAGAATCGCACCGGGTTGCGCCCCAAAACAACTGATCTCATCCGAGGCAGGTAATACCGTGGTGGTGACAATCACGCCGTCGCGGAAGATAAAGCGCCGGATGGCCCGTTCACCGGGAAACTGCGCCGCCGGTGGCGAATTACCGGTGGTATCGGGGTTGACCGCACCGCTGATGGTTTGCGAAGCGCGCACCGGATCCAGGTCGACATACCAGCCCCAGATACCGTTGACACCCGCCTCGTAGTTCACCGGATTGTTGGTCACCACCCGCCGAGTGCGGGGTGGGCTGACCTGATCTTCCACCTCATTGGTCATAATCTGTTGAACCAGCCGGGTGCTCTTGGTGTCGTCAAGGGCTGTGACCGGGTTGGTTGGGGTGAGGTTATCCCAAATGGTATAGATGCTCTGAATTTCATCATCACCGCCATCATCCTCGGTGATAAAGCTGCCGGTGCCAAAGGTAATCAGGAAACCCGGCTGCTGAGGATGTTTAACCACTAACGGCCGCGACAAAATGGGCTGCAGACGCACGTCCCCGCCACCGTAGTCGTAGGTTGCGCTGAACAGACGTAACGCACTCCAATTGTTGGGGTTGGGACTGGTCAGATCAAAACGGAACAGATTACCTAAACGATCCCCGGCGTAGACATAGTCCACGGTGCCGTTCAGGTCCGCATCCACCGCGGTGGGTGAACCCAAGCCGTTAGGATATCCGGCGAATTGTTCGCCGGGCAGCGGCACACCAAAGTCGGTGGGAATCTTCTTAAAGTCGCCACTGCTCCAGCCATCCAGACCCTTGTCCGTAAACAGCACAAACAGGGTGGACACACCCGCGGTAGAGTTGGGACCGTTGCCGAAAATAGCCACCCAATCCTGCTCACCACCGGTTTCCACATTACTCATGGTGACAATGGGCAGGGACAGGGCATAACCCAGATCCTTCACCGGATCGCCGTTGGGATCGGTAATGGCATTAATGGCTCCGCCCAGGGGGGCACCGCTGGAGGTTGTGGGATAGGTATCGTCTTCGTCGGTAAACTCCCACAAGGCGACATTGGTGGCATTGGGCGTACTGGCAAAGGCGCTGGCCGGGTCAGTGACATCCAGGGCAAAGTAGCCCTTGCCGCCGGCACCCAGGCCACCCACCAAGGTGGTCCGCCATTCACGGGTACCACCGGGTACCACCGCCGTATAGGTATCATTAAGCCGCGGTGACAGATCTACATAGTAGTTATGCAGGTAGAAGGTGGATGTAAACGAATCCAGCTTGTTGGTATAAGACAAACTGTTATCGATTATCGCGTTAGGGACATAGGCAAAGGTTTCCTGTCCGGTAAGCGCATCAAAGGCGTGCAACATACCGTCGTTGGCCCCAACGTAGACCATGGGACTACGCGTATAGTTGTCATTGACAAAAGTTGAATACAGATCAGAAGTGGGAAACGGTTCCTGATCGCGGTTAATGGCCCGGGGTTGGCCCACAAAGACCGGACTGGAGTTCACAATATCCCCCAACAAACCCTCAACCGAAGGCCGCGCCCGCAGGCTGCCCGAGGGATCTTCGTTGGTGCGGTCACCGCGCAGATACTCCACCTGATTTGAGGTCAGGGTCAGCTGCTGGTCAGCCGTCAGGCTGGAGTGATCGAAGGCAATACCCCCATTGTTGTCGGGATCCCAGGTGACGATCACCCGGCTCGATGGGGTCACCGCATCCAGCAGACCGGCTGCCGCCCAGGTTGGGGTACTCGAAACGACGCCGTCGGTAGTCACTTCGCTGGCGGTCAACTCCCCGGTACGATTGCGCAGATCGTAGAAGCCTCGGTACAGCAGCGTACCTTCCTGCAGAGAGGTTGAGTTAAAGGTTGCCGCAGAACTTGATGAAGCAGCCTGGGTGAATTCCAGGAACGCCGTTTCGATGGCGGTTTGCAATTCCTGCGGGTCACCGGCATTCAAAAAGCGGCCTCGACCGTTCATTGCCGCATGTAACATATCGTCAATTTTGGCGCTTTCAGAACTGGTCGGATTGGGCCAGCTAATGGCCGTTGCCGGATCCGTGGCTTCAGCGGTGGCCACATCCACGCTGCCGACCACGCCAAAGGCGATGGTATAGGTCTTCATGTGCTGATGAAGCAAGTCGTCTGCGGCAAAGGTGCCCGAGGGGACACTATTTAGGTCCGCCTGGGACAGGGGCACCGCATTGGTCAGCCCGGGTTGCAGATCGTTTTCGTAGTAGTACATGGCCACATCAGCCAGGGTTGCGCTGCGGGTGTCCGCATAACGGCCACCGTCAAAGTCACCGGGGCCGTCTGCGTCGTAGTTGCCGCTGACCGTGGGGTCCGAACCATTCCAGAAGCCGTCGGAAAAGAGCAAGGTAAAGTTCTGCTGACAGATGCCTTCCGGCGCCGGCAGAGCCGGGCAGTCCCGTCCGGAATAGTTACAGCTTAAGATCCGTCCGGCATCGTCCAACGCCCGGCGCAGCGGGGTACCGTTGGATGAATTCACGCTGTAAATGGCATCCAGCAGTTCTTTCTTTTCACCTTCAAAGAAGTTCTCGTTCATCGGCGCAATGGCTTCATCCACCCGGCGGTTAATGGTTTCATAACCCACCCGAATATCCTGCAGGTCAGCCACCACCGAGCCAATGGCCGCCTTGGCCACATGCTCCCGTGAGCGGTAATACTGGAACCAGTTAGCGAAGTTCTGAATTTCTTCCGTATAGGTACAGGCGGTTTTTACCGCACAGTCGTCCCGTTCGGGGCCGCCGTTGTATGTAGACCCCGAACGGATTTCCACCCGCACCCCGGCGGAGGTATAGTACCGAGGCACATAGTAGTTGGTGACACTGATGTCCGCCGACCCGCCGCCGGTTGCCCAGTTGGGCACACTGGTGGCGGTATAGCTCATGGGCTGGGTGATATCCAGTAACAATGACGTATTCCTGGGGTCCAGACGGATTGAAGTTGGATTGGCATTGGCGTAGGTATTGTTACTGCTGTCTAAACCGCTCCAAGGGAAATAGCGCACCGTGGGATCATAGTAAATGCGGTTAAAGGCGGCACTGCGCGCTTTCCACACTTCGTAGTCGTTGCCCGCCGGCAGGGATTCCTCCGAGGGCAGGATGCGGCCGCAACAGCCACTGTTGTTGGCATAGGTATTGTTCGACAAGCCCCACAGGTAGACGTAGGTCCTGGAGCGGATATTGTTGTTTGCAATACCGTTATTGCTGATCCGGAATGTACCGTCCGGGTCCATGGTGATATTCCAGTCCATGCTGCCCGAGTCGTCCATGGCCACCAGGACATTGGGCTCCACGGAAGACGCCTGCTCCAGGGGCGTATTGGATAAATTGAACAGGATCGACACCTCACCCGGGTTCGGCGGATCAGGAACATCCGGATTAGGTTCCACAAAGATACGTACCAGGCCTTCTTCACTTAACAGGTTGTTGTCGAATATCCGATAGGTAAAGGTTGCCGTATCGTCAGCAAAACCGTTTGCAGGTCTAAAGATAAAAGCCCCGTCGCTGGTGTTGGAGATGATGTCCCCTTCACTGGCATCCGGAAAGGAGGCAATAACCACGGATAAATTCTGTGGCAGCAAAATGTTGCCGTCGATATCCACCCGGGACGGGTCGATGTCGTAGCCGCCGGTTAACAAGCCGTTAGCCACATCCACAATCAGGTCGGCATCCTGGCCGGTGGTATAGGTCAAATCCTCCGCAATCGGCTGATCGTTGACCGGGTCGATGGTGATTTGCACCGTGCTGCTGGACTGTTGTCCATCAACATCCTCGATGGTATAGCCAAATTGCACGGTGCCCCAGAAATTGGGTGCGGGGGTAAATTCCACCAGGTCTTCGTCCGTGGAAATGGCCGCCGTGCCGTCCAGTTCGGGCACCGGATCACCCACCTGGTTCAGGGTGTAGTGCTGGCCAATGCCGGAGGTATCCAACGCCACAATGCGGGTTGGGTTGTCCCCCTGATTATCGTTGGCCATCACATCCACAACAATCACGCCGCTGTCCTCAAGCACCATGGTCAGCACATCCGGCTGTGCCAGGGGATCATCATTAACCGGATTAACCGTGACGGTAAATACCACCGCTGACGAGGTGGCACCGGCAATGTCTCTGGCGTTGACGGATACCGTGGCGGAACCGAATTCGTTGGCGGCCAGAACAATGTCAAAGGTGTCATCAGTTGCCCCAAGGGTTTGGAACAGATCCGGATTATCGGTACTGACCTCATAAATCAGATCATCCCCAGCGGTCAACACGTCCACATCTTCAAATACCGCCGTCATATCCACGGAAGGGATGGTGGCATCCTCCAGGACCGTCAGACTGCCTATGGAGCCGATGACCGTGGGCGGATCGTTTACCGACGTTGCGGTCACGCTCAAGCGGTACTCCGCCTCATCATCGTCGTCGTCCGTAGCGGTAATCAAAACCATGGCACTGCCGTTTAAGTTGGCGCCAAAGTCCAGGGTCAGGTCGGTGCCGCTGACGCTGACCGAATTAAAAATGTCTACCCCGCTTTCAAAAGCCGCGGAAATCGACAAGTCATCGTCCTCTTCATCGTCAAACAGGCCCGTCAGGTCCACCACATAGGGAGGGGCATCTTCCAGTACCTCCACCGGGGTCAGAGCGCCGGTCACTTGGGGTTCGTCGTTAATGCTCAAGATCACCACGCTGACTCCCTGGGCCGGAGCATTGGCGGTGTCCCGCACCGGGGCGGACGCCGCGTCCACACCATCATCATGCACCACAATGTTGATGGTCAGATTAACCGTACCATTCTCGTTTTCCGCCGGAACATAAGCCGCGGTATTTACTTGAGCCGGTGTCAGTTGATAAGTACCCGACGTAATTTCCGCGCCCTGGGTCAGCGACGCTCCGGCAGGCACCCCGCTGATAAACACTTCCACCGTCTGGGAGCCGTCGGTATCCACTTCAACCAAGTCCAACTCCAGATCGATACTTGATGCATCTTCCGCACCACCCGGGGTACCCACGGTTAATACCGGCAAGTCCGCGATGGGCAGAATCACCAGGGTACCCGAGGAGTTGGTAAAACAGGTTGACGGATAAGGTGGGGGGGTTGGCAGAATACACAAGGGGTCTTCTTCCGTCACATCATAGGTGAAGTTAACAACACCGCTGAAATGTTCCAGGGGGGTATGGCTTAAATCACCGGCTCCGGAAATGTCGAAGGTTCCGCCGGGAATAACCGCGTTAAAGTTGGACACCACCAGATTGGCAGTACCGGAATCGTTGGCCAACACGTTGCCGGAAATCACCGTGTCTTCATCACCCACAAAAACATCCGGGGTTGCCACCGGCGGTAAGGCCTGGGCGGTGCTCACCAGCAAGACCAGAAGCAGGCCCAGACTGAATCTTCTTTTTCCCATGGCGTTTACGACTGAATTGGCCATCGTCTTTTCTCCAACTGTGCCACCGGCACTTAAATCATGATGCGGCCGTAGGTGGTCTGCAAAAGCACAGTTGAATTGGCTGTGCCGCCTACCCCACGGGCCGTAATACGAAAAATCTCAATCCGATCCACACCACCTTCAGCATATGGATCACCTTGCTGATGCGCGTTCTCCTCCCGGACAACCGCACCCAGATATTCAATGATGTAGCGCGCGTCCGCTGCCGTGCCGTCAATGTCGTTGGCGGTCACTACGCTGTTAGCTCCGGTCCACACGTTCGCGTCTTCCCAGACGTCATCCAGACCAAGATCCGCAATGGGATACAAGCCATTGGTGCCGTTAAACGCCGCGGTATTGGCTACCCCTTCAAGCTGCACCTCAGCGTCGCGCAGGGCAGACTCCGCAGCCTGAAAAGCCAGCAGCGTATCGTGTTCGTTACGCGACATACGCACTTCCAGACTGGTGGTCTGTACCGCGGAAACGCCGATGATGGTCAGGATCAGCAGCAATACCAGGCTGATAAACAGGGCTACCCCGGTCTGCTTCCGCCCAACTATGTTCACAGTGTTATTCATTGCCGCTCCCTACACCCCGGCATTGCGTATGCTGATGGTTTTACTGAAAGTCCGGGACAACTGCTGTCCCACCTCAGCAAGTTCGTCAGGGCTGACAATGTCCAGACGAACCCGTATAGACACAATGGTATTCACATCCGCCACGGCATCGATGGTCTGGTACTGGTTGACATTAACAATACCGTCGTTGGACAAGTCCACGCCGTAAACCACCTGCATGTTTGCGATCCCCTGGATCAGTTCCACCGGGGCATTGGAGCCGACTTTGCGCCACAGGGCGTTAACAACGTCACCCCGATTATTGACATCAGCACTTTCAGCCACAAAAAATATAGTGGTTTCCGCCAGCGCAACCGTTGTTGCTTCACCGTAAGAACGGCCCAGCACCGACAACGTTGCAGGCATTACATCACCGGTGGCGGTGGTGACATTAACGCCGTTATCAAAGACACCGGGACCGGTTGCATGAGCCAGGGTCGTCTGATTAAACCCCGGGGTCACCCCGGTGACCTTCACCAGGGCCGCCTGCTCACAGTCGGAAATCACAACCACATCGTTAACCGCAAAAGCTGGTACCCCTCCGGGGGTCCGCACCACCGGATCCGCGTCGGGCTGAAGCGTTGTTACCAGCCGCGCGGTGGGTTGCTGAATGGTGCGGAAGATCAAAATATCAGAACCCCGTTCAAGCTCACCGCGATCGATGCCGTTACCGGCAATATGTACGTTAAGATTGGTACCGCCTTCCGTGCGGGGCAAACTGAGGAGGTCGTTGGGGCCATAGCTGCCGTCCCCGTTGGCTTCAAAGCCGCCAATGGGTTCACTGATGTTGTACTCAGGAATCGCGTTCCAGTTGCCCACCAGGCCACGCACCACGTTCTCTTCTTCCGGCGCACAGCCTAAATAACCCGACATGCGCGCGGCTGAGGAAATAAACTCAAAGGCATAACGCGCGTTTTCCTGTAATCGGGATTGCGCATTCACCAGTTCATAGGTTCTGGAATTTCCGGCAAACAGCTGCACAATACCGGCAATGACCACCAGACCCAGGGCCAGGGCGATCATCAATTCCAGAATTGAAAACCCGGCCCGTTGCTGTGCGGCAGTTGGACCCGGTTGCCGTGCCGGTTGATGCCTCTTGGGCAGTCCCTTGTTCAGTTGTACATCCATGCCCTTAACCCTGACTCTCTACGGTGACGGTCTGTTGGACACCATTAAACCCCGTCCAGCGGACCGTGACGGTAATCACCCCGGCCCCATCAATGGCGATACTACCCTCGCCGTCAGGCAATCCGGGTTGCGCCGTGGCGCCCCCAACGCTGACCGACGGAGGTAATATCACCCCCTGACGCAGCGCATCACATACGGCATCTTCGTTAAACTTACCCAGGGAACACTGCCACACCGCAATGTCGAAAGCGGTCATTTGCGCCGCACTGCAGTTGTTGGCAAAACAGTCCGTGGGGGCTACCGGGGCATCATCAAAACCCACCCCGGCATAATTTAACCCGGGGACCCCGGCCCCGGGATTAACACGGATGTTGTCCAATATGTTGTAGCCAAGCTGTAACGCTTCGCTGCGCAGCAAGGCGTCGCGATTATTCTGCAGGCTGACCAGTTGCAGTCCGGTAACCCCCAACACGCCAACCCCCATCACCAGAACCGCAACCAAAAGTTCCACCATGGAAAAGCCGCCACTGGTAGTCGTGTTGCTGCCGAAGCCATTTCTTGAGCCAGGCTTGCCGTGCAAAGTGGAAGGTTTTGAGTGCAAATTGCGCATAGGACTAACCCTTCTTGGTTACGGAAAACAAACCAGCGTGCGCACGGTGGCGCGGCCAATGGCGTTGATGTTGACAACCCGGCCCGGATCATCGGAAGCATCTGCCCCGCACAGGCGCAGGGTGCCGGCAAATCCATCCTGTTTCAGGCCCCGGCCGTTGTAGGAGAAACCATCCACGCTATCCAACGTATCCGTTGCATCAAATGTCGGGGTGCCATTCAACGTAAATACCTGTAACGGGGCGGCACAATCACCGGGATCATTCAGCGTGACACAAAACCCCGGTCCCCACTCATTGTTGGCATCAGCCGCATCGTTGGCCTGCACCGTAACCAGCCCACCCCGCCGGGTGGCTTCGCTGCGCGCATAATTAACGGCCGCAATAATCGTATTTACGTTGGTGGTCATCCGCCGCTGCTGGGTAAAGTCATTAAACGCCGGCACGGCAAATAACATCATAATGGCCAGAATGGTGAGTGCGACCAGCAGTTCGACCAGAGTAAACCCGGAATAATGCCCAACGCTTCCGCGCAACGTTGTCCTGAGCTTTATGTGGTGTAAGCAATACCTCATAACTCGCCCCGCTTAGTTCTCTTCCCAGTCTTGATCGTCCGGTACATCGATACCGTCGTCACCTTCATCCCAGGTGCGGTTACCCGCTTCATCCAGCGTGATGGGGCCATCATCCGCCATGGCACCCTGGGGGGTTGCGGTCAGCAGGTAGGTATCCACTGTGGTTTGAATGTCGATGGCATAACGGCCCTGTTGCACACTGATTGGGGTGCAAACAGCGGGATCCAGGATTCCATCCGCGGCGCCATCAGTGGTCACGCCGATATAGGTGAAGTTTGCGGCATTAAACCGCTCGATGGCCTGGGCACAATTCAGCAAATCCGCCATCAGCGCGGTTCTGAAACCCCGTTCGGAGTAGGTGGTGTAGGCGGGAATTGCAATGGCCGTAACCACGGCAAATATAGTGAGCGCAATCAGCAATTCCATCAATGTAAAGCCGTGTTGCCGGTTTACCGGCCCTGTCCCTGGTGCAACGATCATTCCCTGCATATTCCCACTCACATTTGCCTCGTCTGGACAAAATTGCCCTAGTTTTAGTCAAGATGCAGATTAATGAGCTTAACCCGCGTACACCACGGGATTTCTACAAATGGTCGATTTCCCGGGACAAACGGTCTTTTTGACCCGCCGGGAAGGGGTTTAGAGGGTCAAAACCACCTTTCCAACCGTATTGTTGCTTGCCACCAGATCATGTGCCTTTTGTGCTTCGGAAATAGGCAAGGTAGTTTCCACAACTGCCTGGATCTCACCCTTGCTCAGCCGGGGCCAGACCTGATCATACAGCGCGTCCATGACCTGAGCCTTTTCCGCAATGGGGCGGGCGCGCAGAGTGGAGCCAATGAGACGCTGGCGTTTCATTAACAATACGCCCATATTCAAATCCCCTTGCACACCACCCATCAGACCAATCAAAACCAGCCGGCCACCCACCCCCAGGAGCGCCATATTGTCTTGCAGGTAGTGGGCCCCCACCGGATCCAGAATCACATCAACACCCTGTTCGCCCGCCCATTCTTGCGCGGCCTGCAAAAAGGAGCCTGCATGTCTGGAATGCCCGGCTTGCGCACCAAGGGCCACACATTGGGCAATTTTCGTTTCAGACCCCACAGTGACAAAACACGGATTGTGGCTGTGTGTGAGGAGTTGGATGGCTGCTGTCCCTACGCCGCTGGCACCGGCATGCAAGACCACACGCTCACCGGGCTTAAGACCCGCTTCCATGTACAGATTTAAATAGGCAGTGGCAAAAACTTCCGGAATGGCCGCGGCAGCAACATAGTCCAGACCATCCGGCACGGGCAGCACCTGCCCCGCCGGTACCACCACCTGCTCGGCATAACCTCCACCGGCCAATAGTGCACACACCCGGTCGCCGGGGGTGACCCGCTCAACCCCCTCACCCACAGCCATGACCTCACCGGCACATTCCAGGCCCAGAATAGGACTGGCTCCGGGCGGCGGTGGGTAACCTCCCGCGGCCTGGACCAGATCTGCGCGGTTAACCGCGGTGGCGGCCACCTGTATCTTGACCTCACCGGGCCCACATTCTTCCTCAGGGGCCTGGGCCCAAACCAGGGTTTTATTTTCGATTTGAATTGCGCGCATCAGCTCTCACACTCTCAGGTTAAGTTGCCGGGTTGAACAAATGCCGGGCTTGTGGCGTGGCTGAATATTCCAGCCCCTACCAGGACATTACCAGGACATTACCAGGACATTACCAGGACATTCTGATTTTCAAACCACGTTTGTGCAGATTCTGTTTGAGCTCACTCACCCGATACTCACCGTAGTGCACCATGGAGGCCACCAGAGCGGCATCTGCCTTGCCGTCGGTCAGTACATCATAAAGATGCTCGGGCAACCCCGCTCCACCCGAAGCGATCACCGGTATCCGCACCGCCTCGGCAATGCGGCGCGTCAGGGTCAGTTCGTAGCCTGCCTTGGTACCGTCGGCATCAATGGAATTAACCACCAATTCCCCTGCACCCAGTTGTTCACCCCGGCGCGCCCAAGCCAGCGCATCCAATCCCATGGCCTGACGCCCGCCGTTGATGACAATTTCATATCCCGATGGAATCTCGTCACTCACAGGTACCTTCAGCACATCCATGGACAGGACAACATTCTGATCACCAATAGCCTGAGCACATTCACTGATGAGCTCCGGGCGCTGTACCGCCGCTGAGTTCACATTGATTTTTTCCGCCCCCGCCAGGCGTAAATCCGTGGCGTCACTGACACTGCGAATGCCGCCACCCACGGAAAGGGGGATAAAAACCTGATTAGCCACCGCCTCAACAACGTCTAACATGATATTACGTTTGTCACTGGAGGCGGTGATGTCATAAAACACCAGCTCATCCAACCCATCCAGGTAATATTCTTTGGCTTTTTCCACCGGATCGCCAATGTCCTGAGTGTCGACAAACTTCACACTCTTGGCCAAGTTGCCGTCTCTTACGTCCAAACAAGCAATGACACGTTTACTTAACACTGGCCATCCCATTCAGCAAAGTTTTTCAGCAGGCGCAGCCCAACCCGTCCACTCTTCTCCGGATGAAACTGGGTGGCAAAATAATTGTCATGGCCAATGGCTGAAGCAAAGACCGTCTCGTACTCGGTTTGCGCATAGACATGACCCTGATCACGGGGCGTGGGAAAGTAACCATGCACAAAGTAAAATTCATCACCCGGTTCAATTCCCGCAAGTACCGGATGGGGTTGCACTACCTTAACCTCATTCCAGCCCATGTGTGGAATTTTCAGGTCCGCACGGTCAAAGCTGAAACGGCACACCTGCCCGGGAATCAATCCCAGGGTTGGAGTATCGTTCTCTGCTGAATAATCCAGTGAAATCTGCAACCCCAGGCAAATACCCAGGACGGGATGACCTTGATCAATCACTTCCCGCAACGCCTCATCCATGCCGCGTTCACGCATGCTGCGCATGGCGCTGCCCGCAGCGCCCACCCCGGGGAAAATGACCCGCTGAGCATGACGAATCCGGTCCGGGTCGGCACAAATGCCGGCGTCCAACGCCACTTCGTGGCAGGCCCGGCGCACACTGTGCAAATTTCCCGCATCGTAGTCCACAATAAGGGCGTTATCTGTCTTCACAAAACCCGTTATACCTCTTGTTCTGTTATGTTGTTCTGTTAAGTGTTCCGTTTAGTCTGGTTTGTTTGGTGCTGGCCTGCTTGCCGGTGGGATTACCTTTAACCCGGATTATCCCGGGAACAACCCGGACTGTTTGCCAACATCTTTGCCCTGGCAGGTCCGCAGGGATATTATCGCACGAAACCCACACTGATTAGGACTGTATTGCACCCTTTAAACACCGGATTTCTAATTATCAATCTGGGCACCCCAAGGTCCGCCTCAACCGCGGATGTCCGTGCCTATTTGAATCAGTTTTTGATGGACCCCTATGTCCTGGACACACCCTGGCTGCTGCGGCGCCTGATCGTCAGTGCCTTTATTCTGCCTTTCAGACCCCAAAAGAGTGCACAAGCTTATGCCTCAATCTGGACCGAGGCAGGCTCTCCACTCCTGCTCAACAGTCAAGCCTTACAACAATCGTTGGCTGCCAGGCTGGATAAGCCTGTTGCGCTTGGCATGCGCTATGGCGAACCGGCCATACGCCAGGGTGTGGAAGAACTCCTGGCCCTTGGCGTCAACCACATTGTTGTTGCCCCCCTGTATCCGCAATATGCAGATTCCACGGTCACCACCTGTATTGATGCAGTGACGCAAATTCTTCCCGCGGATGTGACTTATTCGGTCCTGCCCCCGTTTTACAACCACCCCGGATATCTGCAGGCCCTGGTCAGGTCTATCCGGGAAGGCTTGCCGGCACATTGGGACCATCTGCTGCTGAGCTACCACGGTCTGCCGGAACGGCACCTGCAGCGGGCAGACCCCACGGGCAGCCATTGCCTGGCGGACAACAACTGTTGTCAGACCCCCTCAGCGGCCCATGCCACCTGTTACCGTCACCAGGTCTACGCCACATCCCAAGCCCTGGTTGACCAGTTGGGGCTGTCCGCTGAGCAGTACACCGTTTCTTTTCAGTCCCGGCTGGGCCGGCTGCCCTGGTTGCAACCTTATACGGATCAGGTTTTACAAACTCTGCCCCAGCAGGGGGTCAAAAGGCTGGCGGTGGCCTGCCCAGCCTTTGTGGCTGACAATCTGGAAACTCTGGAGGAGATGGGGATACAAGGCAGAAAAACCTTTCTGGACGCAGGAGGTGAAACATTTCACCTGGTTCCCTGTCTGAATCAACAGAGCTACTGGACCGCAGCCCTTGCCGCACTTCTGGAGGATCACAGCGCTGCGGCCAGGGTGGAAACCTCCGCATAAAAAGAACGCACCAGATTCCGTGCAAACATGGACTTGCGTGCCACAAAACGCACCGGACGGGTTAAACCCTCAGCAGCCAGCGGAATCACTTTTTTCTCATCCACCCCCAGGGTTTTTGCCACCCCGGCAGGCACCAGCCCGTGCCCGAAGCCCGCTATGGCCATTTGGGCAGCCGCAAAAAAGGACTCTAATGACACCACCCGGTGCAGATTAAGCTGGGACATATTCTCTTCAATAGAAGCCCAGGCGCCGGATCTGGACTCAATGGTAATCACCGGCAGAGGTTGCCCAACATCATAGTTAATCTGCTGCAATTTGGACGGAATGATCACCATGGGTTCCTGGCGCACAATTTCACTGACCAGATCGGTATCCGCATCATCGCTGCCGGTACATATCCCCACCATGTATTCCCCGGAGCGCAACCGGTCCAGCACCACCGGCGAACGTTGAGCGTGCAGTTCAAGTTCTAAACCCGGCAGCCGTTCCCGTACGTTGGCAAACAAACGGGGCCCCCAACTGGCCAGAATCGCCTCGGAAACCCCCAGGATGATACGCCCCTTATGCAACGCGTTGTCCTCCAGAAAAACACTGCGCAGTTCCGACAACAACGGATTAACCCGTTCGACAAGACGCGTGCCGTGATGGGTAAATACAACCCGCCGGCCGTGGCGTTCAACCAGTTTACGCTCGTAGTAGCGTTCCAACGCCGCAATGCGCTTGCTGACCGCGGACTGGGATATTTTCAGCTCTGTGCTGGTTTCCATCATGGTCCCGGTTTTGGATAACGTCACCAGGGTTTCCAGGTTTTCGATCATAGGCATTGCCCCATATTTTGCGCCAACCAATAAACCAAATAGAATAAATAATATTCCATCTATTCTCTTTTTTCATGATTTAGTTTTTGCCAGGATTGTCGCCATGTTGCCCGCAATCCTGATTATCAGCGTCCTGGTCACCGCCATCCTGTCCGGTGTTATCGGCATGGCCGGGGGTATGGTGCTGATG
>JANQMF010000012.1 GCA_028280225.1 Pseudomonadales bacterium
CTGATTCGCCTGTTCAGCGCATGACTTTCTTCGGTGGGAATAACCGGGGTGCTCACCCCGTCAACACGAATTTCAATCTCCCCCAATACACTCAGGCGCCGGGGATGAATACCGTCCAGCCGCCACCATCCCACCTGTGGATTTTGCAGGGTGACCATCTCAAAGTCCCGGCTCAACACCCAGCGGCCATTCACTAAAGGGGTAAGCCGGTCCAGCCGGGTCCCATCCGGCTGCACCAGGGCCGGCCGTTTGGACTCATCCATGTTCAACATGTCCGCCAGCCAGACCACATTCATCATCGAGGCCCCCGGGGCAATCTGGAACCGCCCGTTGTCGTCTGCCTGAATTTGCGGTGACGTCTGCATCAGTTGGACCACATCCATTAGAAAGTCCTGCAATTCTCCAAGCTCATTCACCTGCTTGTGCAGGCCGCCGCTCAAGTCCGAAATTTGCTTAAGCAGATCCATATCATCCTGATCACCGGCGGCACCAATGGCGACCGTATGTACCGAGATGCGTGCCTGCCGCAGTTTCGACGCCCAGCCGTTGAGTAAAAGCTGCCGGGCATTTTGATGTTCAAGGGTTGTGCGTCCGGTATCGATTCTGCCGTTGCTGAATAACACCAGGTGAGTAGGTGAGCGGGAAGACTTATCCAGATCCCATGTTGCCGCTTCCAGACCTGCCGGAAGGTTAGCCTGACGGCTGTGGGCGCTGAGGTTACGCCCGTGTATGGCGGCAATTTGTTTCCACAAACCATCGCTGGGGCCATAGGTCACCAATTGCTGGGTCAGCTGGGAATAGGCCCAGATACCCGCACTTTGACCCGCGTGCATCTGCCGGCTCAACAGTTCTATGCCCGCGCCACGCAGGTGTTCCGGATCAGCTTTATGCATGCTCCTGGACACATCAACCACAATGCGCAGATCCGCTGCCGCTTCGTCTCCATAGCTGGCCGTGGGCGCCAGGATAATCCACAGCAACCCGCACAACCCGGCGATTCTGAGACAAAAGGTCATTTTACCTGCCCTACTTTTGATCACAGCGTTGGAAAGTTTGCCTTCCACAGACGCTTTATGTTCAAAGTGTAGCAGCGCTCAGAAATGTCGCCGCAAAGCCGGCTTATTCAGGCTTTTGGACTTACCTCTGGTTTTGCCTCGGGTTTGTGCGGCGGTTTATCTTTTGCCGGCTTTTCGCGACGGCGGCCCTGGGCAAAATAGTAAACGATAACGGTCAACAACGCCGTCATACTCAGAGTCAGCCCCAATACCCGCAAACTCGCCTGGGGTTGTCCATCGATTTGAAAGAACATTTCGAAGATGGCCACTACAAAGGCCGGGGCAAGCTGCTCCGGGTGATTAGGTACCGGGACCGGTACAACAAAAAAAGCCAGACTTACTGTGATTGCCAACCAGGGTAATAAACCCCACCGGGTGTTCTTCAGCAACCGCCATAAACATACGACACCCGCCAACCCGGCACCGCCAATCACCAGCCAGGCAATTTGCACGTCGCTCATCTATTCCTGCTCCACCCAGCTTATGATCATGTCCTGATGATCGTCTTCGTGTACATCATCCACAGATACTACCCTGCCCCGGACCGAAATTCCGGCTTCGTGCACAGTGTCTGTTGACCCTGATTTCAGCGGGTGCCACCAGGCCAGCGGTCTGCCTTCTGCCAGGGTCCGGTACGCACAGGTGGTTGGCAGCCACGCAAAGGTGCCGGCGCGCTCCGGGGTGAGAACCACACAGTCCGGCACAAGTTTGTGCCGCTGTGGGTACCGGGTACAGCGGCAGGTGTCCTGATCAAGGAGCGCGCACACCATAGCCGTGTAGTGCACCTTGGCGGTGTCTTCGTCCTCCAACTTGATCATGCAACACCGGGCACAGCCATCACACAAAGATTCCCATTCCTCCTTGGTCATTTCGCTCAGGGATTTTGTTTCCCAAAATGCAGGGGTGGTCATGAAGGGTGTAGGGGTTTTACCTTGGGCGGCGGCAGTTGCAGGTAGTATCCTTGTGCCTGCAGGGCATCCATAACCGCAACGGCATCCGCCTGGGCCAACTTTTTCCGGGCGTGCAGCTCAAACTGCAAGAACTCGGTGGCCTGGCCAAAGCCATCACACAAGGCTTGCGGCAGGTCTTCGTAATTTACATCCATACGCAAAAACAGATAGGTATCCGCACGCTTTGCACTGCGCATGACCCGCACCTCAACCGTTCCCGGGCCGGTGGTCAATTTGATTCCTCAATAACAGCCTGGTTGCTCAGGCGGTCCGTCAGGATCTGCTGAAATTCTTGCCCGACCACCGTCTGACGCCAGGACAGATAGTGAGCGGAAAGCTCAGCATTGGACAGATAATGGCGCACGCAGGCTTCCACATCCCGTTTGCGGGACAACAACTCCTGGGCAAAACTGAGCCGGTCAGAATGTTTTTTACCCACTTCGCGAAGTTGTTTAACCACCGCACCCTGGGCCGAAGTCAACGGCCGGGCCATGGGATCCGGGGGCAGTGCTTCCCGGCCCAATTGATGTTGCGCCATAAGCTGTTCTGCATAACGGTTGGCAACCCCACGCGGCAGAGTGCGGCGAATGTCTTCTACACGCAACTTTTTGATGCGCGCAAATTCATACAGGTGATCGTCCCAAATGACCCGGTTGCGCGGAATATTGCGACTGCGCGCGGTGTCCTCCCGCCAGGCGCACAAACCCTGCAACACCGCCAACTGTTGCGGGGCCAGTTGCCAGGCTTTCTTCAAATTCAGATAGTGTTCCCGCGGGTCACCGGGTGCATACCGGCCCCGTTCACGCATATCCTCAAAAAACCACTCTTGCCTGCCCACTTGGGACATCATGGCACTAAGCGTGGAATATAAGGGTTCCAGATAAATAACATCTTCCCTGGCATAGCGGATCTGTTCGTCACTCAAGGGCCGTTGCAACCAGTTGGAGCGGGTGGCATGTTTGCCCAGGTCAACCCCAAGTACCCGTTGGACCAAACCCGCGTAGCTCAAACTGTACTCCGGGGAGACAAAGGCGTTGGCGTACTGGGTGTCAAAAATAGGTTCCGGTACAATACCCAGGTGGTGATACAGCAGCTCCAGGTCTTCCTGACAGGCATGCATAACCTTGGTCACCGACGTGTCCGCCAACACAGCGGCAAATGGTCCCCAATCATCAATGGCCAGCGGGTCCAGCAGATAAACCTGATTCTGACAAGCCACCTGGTAAAGACCCGGCACCGGATAAAAGGTATCGGTTCTGATGAACTCGGTATCCAACGCAATACAGTCGCGCCAGGTTGCGGCAGCCGCCGCCAGGCTTTGATTGTCTGCGACCCATTGACTGGTTGTTTTTGGCAATCCGTTGATGCTCACACCTTACTTTTCGACGTCCCGGCGGCCCAGCAGCGCGTGGGTCAGGGTACCGCCATCCGTATATTCAATTTCACTGCCCAGGGGCACACCGTGGGCAATCCTGGACACTCTGCCCACCTTGTCTTCCAGCAGCTGCGCCACATAGTGGGCGGTAGCCTCTCCTTCCACTGTTGGATTGGTGGCAAGAATTACCTCTTCGGGGGCCAGTTGGGCCACCCGGTCCAATAATTGATCCATACCAAGCTGTTCCGGCCCAACACCGTCCAGGGGCGACAACCGGCCATTCAGCACAAAGTAGTAGCCACGAAATCCTCCCGCCTGCTCCAGTGCCAGCACATCCGCTGGAGATTCCACCACACACAGCAGGCTGCTGTCCCGGCGGGGATCTTCACACAACCCGCAAAGGGGATGTTCGGTAAGGTTCCGGCAAGCTTGACACACACCAACCCGACGCATGGCAACTTCCATGGCCTTGGCGAGGCGATCACCCCCCTCTCTTTCCCGCAACAGCAGATGCAGGGCCATGCGCTGAGCGCTCTTGGGACCCACCCCGGGCAGAATCTGCAAGGCCTCGATCAGCGCGTCTATGGCAGACATTAACCCGTTAAGCCACCGAAGGGTAAGTTAAGCCCACCCGTGAGCTCAGCCATTTTTTCCGCCTGGGTTTGCTCTACTTTGCGCACCGTGGCGTTACACGCGGCGGCAATCAGGTCCTCCAGAACTTCCCGGTCATCGGACAGCAAACTGGGATCAATATCCACTCGGCGGACTTCGTACCTGCAGTTCATTGTGATCTTTACCATGCCGGCTCCGCTTTCGCCCTGAACCTCAATTTTGGCCATCTGTGCTTGCACATCCGCCAGACGGCCTTGCATTTCCTGGGCCTGCTTCATGATATCGCCGATACCTTTCAAGCTGATCTCCTTAAATAAACTCAATATTCACAGTGGTTTCGGACATGCCCTTAAGGCCTGTCCGCTGATGCAAAATTTTCCGGTGACAGGCCCATTAATTTAAGGGACGTATCTCTTCGACCCGGCCATCAAATTTGGACAACAAATTGGCAACATTCTTATCCCTTTGAATGTGGGCTTCTGCCTCAGCCTGCCGTTCCCGGGCCAAGCGGCCCCTTCGCTGGGCCGGGGTTTCTTCCGTGACCCGGCCAATTTCAACCGCCAATTCCACCTGTTGTCCAAGCACCTGTTCCAAGGCTCTACTCAGATGTTGCTGCTGGGCATCACTCAGCAACGTATCGTGCCCCTCGTCCAGGCGCAGCACCACTTCCGGTAACTCCATCTTGAGTAAATTTGAATGCTCCGCAATCATCCGGGTCACCCCACCAACACTGAGCTGTTCGGCAAGACTGGCCCATTCTTCAGCTTTGCCACCCGGCGAGGGTTGTTCACCTTGCTGCTTATCCGGCCCAGCGGCCTTCGACTTTGCCGCCTTGTCGGAGGATTCAACCAAAGGTTCATCCGCCTGTGTACGTGTGGATACGGTGGCCGTATTGCTGCTGTCCTGAATGCCGGAGTTGGCAGCCGTAACTTGTGTTTTAGTCTTAATCGGCACCTTGGAACCCTGGTCCGGTGCAAAGGCCAACATACGCAACAACATCATCTCGAATCCGCTGCGTTCATCCGGGGCAATACTCAAATCCCGGTGACCAATCAGGGCAATCTGATAATAAAGGTGCAGTTCTTCCGCGGAAAAGTTGTGGGTCTCTCCCAGCGCTGATTTCACCGCCAGATGGTGAAAAGCTTCCATAAGACTTTGGGTAATGTCAGCAAAATCCGCATTGCGTTCAGCCAGTGTTCCGCTGACGGTTAGAAGATGCTCTGCCGAACCCGAGGCTAAGCCGTCCAGCAGGGCCGCAACCTCACCCTGGCCAACAACGCCAAGCATGTCCACCACATCCGCCTGTAAAAGTTGACCCTGGCCATAGGCGATGGCCTGGTCGGTTAAACTCAGGGCATCACGCATACTTCCGGAGGCACACCGAGCGATCACCGCCAGGGCTTCCTCCTCAAATTTCACCCCTTCTTCCTTTAAGACTTTCTGCAGGTAGGTGGTGATCATCTCCCGGGTCAGGTTTCGCAGTTGGAATTGTAAACACCGGGACAAAACCGTGACCGGCACTTTTTTGGGGTCGGTGGTTGCCAACAGGAATTTAACGTGATCCGGCGGTTCTTCCAGGGTCTTTAACAAGGCGTTAAAGCTGGCAGTGGACAACATGTGAACTTCGTCGATCAGGTAGACCTTATACCTGCCCCGACTGGGCAGGTACTGCGCGTTTTCCAGCAGGTCGCGGGTATCGTCTACCCCTGTTCTGGACGCAGCATCAACTTCGATCAAGTCGATAAACCGATTTTCTTTAACTTCGATACAGACGGAACACTGCCCACAGGGAGTAGAACTGATGCCTTGTTCGCAGTTCAGCGATTTGGCAACAATACGGGCTATTGTGGTTTTACCGACGCCACGGGTACCGGTAAACAGATAAGCATGGTGCAGGCGGTCATGGTCCAGGGCATGCCGCAGGGCTTTGACCACATGGTCCTGGCCAACCAGGGCATCAAATCCGGCGGGACGGAGTTTTCTTGCTAACACTTCATAGCTCATGCCGCTATTCTACCAAGCCATGACTGCCGGCGCTGAAAAAATACACGATCTCCTGGATCAACATCCGTTTGTCATCATAGGGCACCGGGGCGCCGCCGGTCTGGCCCCGGAAAATACCCTGGCCAGCTTTCACAAGGCGCTGGATCTGGGCTGCCCCATGATTGAGCTAGACGTTTACCGGATAAGTACCGGGGCTGACCAGCGTCTTATTGTGATCCACGACGATACCCTGGAGCGAACCACCAGTGCCACGGGCCCGGTCCGGCACCTTACGCCCCAGCGGGTAGCGGAAATTGATGCCGGAGACGGCCAGCCCATTCCGTTTTTGGAAGACGTGCTGGGGGTTGCTGAAAAGGCTGACGCCTGGGTGAATATTGAATTGAAGGGGCCCGGTACCGCGGTACCCGTTGCCCAAGCCCTGGGTGCCTGGCCTGACCTTAGGGTGCTGGTGTCCTCATTTGATCATGAGGCATTGGCCACATTTTGCGCCGCAGACACAAAGACCCCTGTTGCCCCTCTTTTTCATCGCTGGACCAATAATTGGTTAAACACAGCCCGGGAGTTGCAGGCAGTAGCCGTAAATTTATCCGTTAGAATTGCCAGCCGCCCAAGGGTAGAGCAAATCAGGGCCGCCGGATACGGAGTTTTTGTCTATACCGTAAACCGCCCTGTAGCGGCGCGGCGTCTGGTCCAGGCAGGGGCATCGGGTATTTTTACCGACCGCCCGGATCGCATGACGGCTTGGCTGGATGGAGGCCGGCCGCTATAACGCGTTAAGTTCCTTGTTTAACTGATATTTATCGTCAGTTACAATTTTCTCCAGCACTTCAACACGGGCCTGCAGATCCGCCACTTGCTGCTCCAGCTCTGCATGACCGTCCGATTGGCGGTTTTTTTGCTGCGTTTTGAGGTAGTTATTGATCACCCCCGCACCCACACTCACCACCACGATAATCACAACCATTGTGAATACGTCCATGGTCTACTCCTTTTCTTTACCCTTTAGCTACCTGCCCTGCACCATAAATGGTTACGTCCAATATTTCATCTACCCTCAGCTCCGGCATCACCGTCGCGTTCCATCACCGTGAGCGCCTTGTGCAGTTCATATTGATCTGAGGTAACAAATGACTCCAAACGGCGCAGTCTCAGTTCAGCCTGAGTCAGCACCGAGGTGGTATTGCGCAGGGTGCGTTTGGGCAAAAACTCCGGTGGCTTGCGGGGCTGTTTGGGTGCCTGGGCGGTGGCAGCTGCTTCTTGTTCCGCGCGTTCCCCGCGGCGGCGGGAGCGCCGGCCTTTAGCGTGATGCCCGGTATCACCATGACGATTTGATTTGTCCATTATAAAGTACAAGATCCAGTAGGCCGGGAAGATGATTTGCGGCATAAAGATTAAACCCGTTAGGGCGCCAAGGCGTACCGCCCAGCTTTCAAAACCGAAGTAGCCGGCAACCGCGCCACATACCCCGGCAATTTTTTTGTTTTCTACATCCAATATCAGACGGCTGGTACGACGGCGTCGTGCCATGGACCCTGCTGACGAACAGGCACCGCGTTTGTGGCGGCGCCGGCGCCGCCTGCGGCGTTGACCGGGCTCTGCCTGAGGATCGTCGGTCACACGTTTAAGCCGGACCTCAGCTTCTATCCTTTTACTGGTTTCGTTGATTAAGCTGGTGGCGCGATCACCCAAATGCCCCGCGGTGGCACTGACAAGGTCCTGTACGGCTTTTTCAAAACGCGCCATGGCTGCGGTAATTTCCTGGTTGGGCTCTGTGGGCCCCTGGGATTTGTCCCGTCCGGCGTTGGTGTTGTTGGGGGGATTTTCGTTCAATGTTGCTCCTGCGCTGTGGTTATCTGCCGAGGCGAACGGTGGTTGGTATCTGATGGACAGCGCTCAGACCGAGCCCGGATCGCGCTTGCGCCAGTCCGGCGTTTGCTCGTCCAAAATGGCTTCCAGGGTATCTATGCGCTCGAGCATGCGCTCTGCCTGTAAAGCCAGGGTTTCCAATTCTACACGCTCGGTTTCCGATAACGCGCTTTCGGTGCGTTGTTTGTGCCGATAATGCATCCACAGCCAGGCGGGCGCCACTATCACCATAAAGATTACGGTGGGGACAAAAAACGCGACGACAATGCCATCCATAGGGTTTCCTAAATTGTCTGAAATTGTGTTTTAGTGGTTGACGTTCTGGTTGTCAGAAACCGGTCCTGTATCCGTAGCCTTTACCCGTGCTTTCAGGGCGCTCAGTTGCTCGTCCACCCCATCGTCAGACTCCAGTTCGGCAATCTCGTCGGACAAGGTCTTGCGGCCCATATCGTAAGATTCGATCTGGCCTTCCAGATCATCGATTTTGCTTTCATAAAGTTCAAACCGGGCAATGGCGTCGTCAATGTTGTGATCACTAAGTGTGCGACGCACCCCGAGGCGGGATTGGGCCGCTTTGCCGCGCATGATAATGGCATTTTGCCGGGCCTTGGCATCTTTGATTTTTGCCTGCAGAGCCCCCACGTCTTCGTTTAACTTGGCCAACGTTGCTTCCACGGCCTGGAGTTCATCCGCCAAGGCACTGCACGCCTCACGGGCTTTGTTGCTTTCGACCAGAGCGCCTTTGGCTAAATCATCCCGGCCTTTGCGCACCGCAATTTCAGCTTTACGCTCCCATTCTTCAGCTTCCGCTTCCTGCCAGGCACAGCGCCGTTCCAGCTCTTTGCGGTCTGCAATGGCGCGTGCGGAGGTGCTGCGCACTTCGACCAGAGCTTCTTCCATTTCCTGGATGATCAAACGAACCATCTTTTCCGGGTCTTCAGCCTTATCCAGCAGGGCGTTAATATTGGAATTGATGATGTCAGTCATGCGAGAAAAAATACTCATCTTCGCACTTGCCTCCATAGACGTTGAGTTTCAAATCTGGGCGATTGCCCTTAACTTACCCCATGACATTCCACAAACCGTGCCAATCTGATCACTTTTATTAACTCATTGTTTTAGATGATCTTTTTTTACTATGGCATCCCAGCCCGCTTTCAGCATATAGTGCATCTAACCAATAGTTGGCGATATTGCTTATGCGGGCAGATGTAGAACGGATGCTGGGAGAGTCCCCGGCATTTTTGAAAATACTGGAACAGGTTTCGCTGGTGGCACCACTGGAAAAGCCGGTTCTGATTGTTGGCGAGCGCGGTACCGGCAAGGAACTGATTGCCTCCAGGCTGCATTTCCTTTCCAACTGTTGGGAGGGCCAATATGTCAAAATGAACTGCGCGGCGATCGCTGAATCCATTATGGAAAGTGAACTGTTTGGCCACGACGCCGGTGCCTTTACCGGCGCCACCAAAACTCATCGTGGACGTTTCGAACGCGCCCACGGCGGCACTTTGTTTTTGGACGAATTAGCCACTACCTCCATGCTGGTGCAAGAGAAACTGTTGCGCGTGATCGAATATGGGGAATTTGAGCGTGTGGGGGGCAGCAAAACACTGACCTGTGACGTGCGTTTAGTAGCAGCTACCAACCAGGACCTTCCCGAACTGGCCAAACAGGGCAAATTTCGCTTCGACCTGCTGGATCGGCTGGCCTTTGATGTCATCACCCTGCCCCCCTTGCGCGAACGGGAAGAAGACATTCTGCTGTTAGCGGAACACTTTGCTGTCAATATGGCTAAGGAACTGGGCAGAGAGCTTTTTGCCGGTTTCAGCCCCAACGTGCAACAGGCACTGGTCAGCTACACCTGGCCGGGTAATATCAGAGAATTGAAAAACGTTGTGGAACGCTGTGTATATCGTACCGACCCCGAGGAGCCGGTAAGCCAGATTCTATTCGACCCCTTCAGTTCCCCCTATCGGCCCACGGAATCAGCACCGGCAACAAACCACGCTGATGCCGACCAAGCCCAACCCAAGGGCAATACCCTGACCCAGACGGACTTTCCGATCAACTTAAAGGACCATATCAAAGACCGGGAAATAGACCTGATCGAACAGGCCATGACCCGCAACAAACACAATCAGCGTAAAGCTGCTGACGACCTGGGCCTGACCTACCACCAATTTCGCGGCTATCTGAAAAAATACAACCTGGTGGGTGACCCCGCCGGTGCAGAATAAAGTGTTGTAGGGCCTACCCACACAAATTTTCTACGTTACAATAGCGCGCCCGCGGAGAGGTGGCCGAGTGGTCGAAGGCGCTCCCCTGCTAAGGGAGTATAGGTAACCCCTATCGAGGGTTCGAATCCCTCCCTCTCCGCCATCAAAACGGCGGCGGCCATTGGCCGTCGGCGTTTAGACGACGCAGGGGAGGACAGTGATTCGCAGCTTCGCTGCCGAGCGCAGCC